>JAFMKE010000009.1 GCA_017853115.1 Verrucomicrobiota bacterium | reverse complement strand
ATTCAAAAGAAAAGTGTACTTTTGCACTCCGAATTTTTATAATTATTTAATAACCATTATGAATCAATACGAAACTACATTTATTGTAACACCAGTTCTCTCTGATGAGGACGTCAAGAAGACCATAAAAGAATATATGGACTTCTTAAAATCCAATGGTGCTGAGATCGTTGAAGAAGCTCACTGGGGATTAAAGCAATTGGCTTACCCAATCAAGAAGAAAACCACGGGTATCTACCACCACGTAGAATACACGGCGGATACTGCTATGATTGAGAAGTTTGAGCTTAGCCTTAGAAGAGATGAAAGCATTATGCGTTTCTTAACTATCCGAGTGGATAAATACGCTAAGAAATATAATGATGACAAACGCGCCGGCTTAGTTGGTAGAAACAAAAAGAAACAAGAACCTAAAAAAGTTGAGGAGGCGTAAAAATGGCACAGAACAAAAACATTAGATTCCTTTCTGCAATTAAGATTGGAAAAGAGAAAAAGAAGTACTGTCGTTTTAAGAAAAACGGCATCAAGTACATCGATTACAAAGATCCTGAGTTCTTATTGAGCTTTGTAAACGATCAAGGTAAATTGTTGCCTCGTCGTTTAACAGGAAATTCATTAAAGTATCAGCGTAAAGTAGCGCAAGCAGTGAAGCGTGCAAGACACCTTGCTTTGTTGCCTTACTCTACGGATTTATTAAAATAGGCTAAAATCAATTAATCATGGATATAATACTTAAAGAAAGAGTTATTGGTTTAGGCGAGAAAGATGATTTAGTGACAGTTAAAACTGGATACGGAAGAAACTATTTGATTCCGAAAGGTTTGGCTATGATTGCTAATGAAACAAACAGAAAGATACTAGCAAATAACTTAAAGTTTAAAGATAAGCGTGAAGCATCTATCATTGCTGAGTACACAGAAATTGCCGACATCCTTAAAGGAGCTACAGTAAACGTTGGAGCGAAAGTGGGTACTACTGAAAAGATTTTCGGTAAAATCACTACGCACCACTTGGCTGAAGCGATCAAAGCGCAGTTGAACATCGAAGTGGATAGAAAGAAAATCACTTTTGAAGGTGAGGAAATCAAAACATTGGGTGAGTACACAGCTAATTTAGATTTACACGAAAAAGTACAAGCAACGGTTAAGTTTGCTGTTGTAGCAGAATAAGATATCTGATATCAGACATCAGGTATCAGATGACAGATAAAAAAACCCTTCCGCCAGCTGGCGGAAGGGTTTTTTGTTTGTATGGAATTCGCGTACTATATTCGAAATTCGAAAAGACGCAATACTTATGCTTTTAGCGAGACATTAAAACGATTTTGGGTCGTAGCGAGACGCTACAACCAGCTAGAGTATAAAATTCGAAGACCCAAATTAGAAATTCTAAATTCGTAATTCTTAATTGTCAATTATACATTATGCATTATCAATTCTCCGCTATTCATAACGTAGTGCATCCACCGGATTCAATTTACTCGCTCGATAGGCCGGGAACAAGCCTGCGAGCAGACCAATTATGGTGCAAAAGATTAAACCACCAACAACCCAGGCAACTGCCAAGGTGAACTTAGACTTTAAAACAAAGATGGCAATGATATTGCCCAAGAAAAGTCCCAATACTATCCCGACAAGTCCACCTGCAACACATATGGTAATCGCCTCCAATAAAAACTGCATGAAAATGGTTCGCCGTGTAGCTCCTAATGATTTACTTAAACCTATTTCTCGGGTTCGTTCGTTGACAGATACCAGCATGATATTCATCAGCCCCACCCCTGCTCCCAGCAAGGTCAGAAACCCGATGACCGCTGTTGCAACCTCAATGAAAGAGATTTGTTCGAGGTAAGTATTTGCCAATTTATCGCTTCGGACTATGCTAAAATTATTCTCATCCAAGGCTCCCAACTTCTTCACGTTGCGCATGACTCCTTCAGCCTCAGCAATAGCTTTTTCCAACAAATCAGGATCACTCGATTCTACTATGATATTGAAACTTACATTACTCAAATCGAAATCTTTTCGAGCATTTGTATATGGAATTAAAACAAAGTTATCGTTCTTTCCTGCAGATGCTCCTTTAGACTCTAACATCCCCACAACATTATATTTTTTTCCGTCAATTAACACTTTACTGCCAATCACAGAATCTGCCGCAGGATACACCTTGGCAGCTGCATCATAACCGAGCACTGCAACGTTAGAGCCATTGAGCATTTCTATGTCTGTAAAATTTCTCCCTAAAGCAATATTCTTTCCTGCCAAATCCAAATAGCTCAAATCTCCAGCTTCAATGCGCACATTCGGATTCGACTCGGCAAAAGAGGTTTTGATCGTAATATTTTCATCCACAACAGTATTTAAGGAAAGATCTGCTGGAAAATCGAATTTCTTTACAAAACTTTCTGCTTCTGCAAATGATATTTTCTCTAATTCCTTATTTGATGAGCGTCTACGCAAACCATCATCTTTTTGAATAGTAAACGCGCCTGCACCTAACTCTATAAAATTCTCTGTAATATTTCCACGAATCGCATCAATACAAGTAAAAATGATAATTAAAGCCATTATTCCAAATGAAATAATGAGCAGCGTAAGAATACTTCGCAAACGATTCCCTTTTAGGGCTGTAATAGCTATTTTGAAATAATCACTCCAATTCACTTAACGAAAGTAAAACTTTTCGAAGGTATTCTATCTATACCTATTACTTAATCGCCAAAAACATAAAAAAAATCCTTTGTCAATCATTATCTTTGCAGTCCATTTAATCACCATAAAAAGTTAATATCCATATGGCATTTGATATCGAGATGATAAAAGAGGTATACGCTAGTTTACCTGCAAAAATTGAGGCAGCCAGAAAAACCCTACAGCGTCCCTTAACACTAACAGAAAAAATTCTTTATTCTCATTTACATCAGGATACTTCCCTAGAAAATTATGAAAGAGGCAATTCGTATGTAGATTTTGCGCCAGATAGAGTGGCCATGCAAGATGCAACAGCGCAAATGGCTTTATTGCAATTCATGCAGGCTGGGAAGGCAAAAGTTGCAGTGCCCTCAACTGCCCATGCGGATCACTTGATTCAAGCCAAATTAGGTGCTTCAAAAGATTTACAAGAATCAGTGAATCAAAATAATGAAGTCTTCAATTTCTTGGCTTCAGTTTGTAATAAATATGGCATCGGATTCTGGAAACCAGGTGCAGGTATTATTCATCAAGTAGTCTTAGAAAACTATGCTTTCCCAGGCGGAATGATGATTGGTACGGATTCTCATACGGTTAATGCTGGTGGATTAGGTATGATCGCTATAGGTGTAGGTGGAGCTGATGCTGTTGACGTAATGGCTGGTATGGCCTGGGAGTTGAAAATGCCTAAATTGATTGGTGTTAAGTTAACCGGTAAATTAAGCGGTTGGTCTGCACCTAAAGATGTTATCTTGAAAGTTGCCGGCATCTTAACGGTTAAAGGTGGTACCGGTGCTGTTGTGGAATATTTCGGTGAAGGTGCTCTAAGCATGTCTTGTACTGGTAAAGGAACGATTTGCAACATGGGGGCAGAAATTGGAGCAACTACCTCAACTTTCGGTTATGATGACAGCATGGATCGCTACTTAAGAGCAACAGACAGAAGCGATGTGGCTGATTTAGCAAATGAAGTTAAAGAGCATCTTACCGGTGATCCTGAAGTATACGCTAATCCTGAAAAATATTTTGATCAGGTAATTGAAATAAACTTAAGCGAGTTAAAGCCTCATTTAAATGGGCCTTTCACACCAGATTTAGCAACTGTTGTGGGAGAAATGACCGAAAAAGCTACCAAAGAAGATTGGCCACTTGACGTAGAATGGGGATTAATTGGCTCTTGTACGAACTCATCCTACGAAGATTTGTCTCGAGCTGCTTCTATCGCAAAACAAGCTGTTGAAAAAGGTTTAACAACTAAAGCGAAATTTGGTATCAATCCGGGTTCAGAGCAAGTACGTTACACCGCTGAGCGAGACGGTTTGTTAAAAATATTTGAAGATTTGGATGCAACGATCTTCACCAATGCATGTGGACCTTGTATTGGACAATGGGCTCGATACAGTGATCCAAAGAATGCACCAAAAAACAGCATCGTTCATTCATTCAACAGAAACTTCGCGAAAAGAGCAGATGGAAATCCAAACACCCACGCTTTCGTAACTTCTCCAGAGTTAGTAGCTGCTATTGCTATTGCTGGTCGTTTAGATTTCAATCCATTAACAGATACGTTAACTAACGACAAAGGTGAACAAGTGAAATTGGACGAACCGACAGGATTCGAATTACCTCCTAAAGGTTTTGATGTTGAAGACAATGGTTATCAAGCTCCCGCTGAAGACGGAAGCCATGTAGAAGTTGTTGTAGCCCCAGACTCCAATCGTTTACAACTATTAGAGCCTTTCGCTCAATGGGAAGAAACAGATTTAAAAGGCATGAAGCTATTAATCAAAGCTTTTGGCAAATGTACAACTGACCACATCTCTATGGCTGGTCCATGGTTGAAGTACAGAGGTCACTTGGATAATATCTCAAACAACTTATTGATTGGTGCAGTTAATGCATACAATAAAGAAACGGATAAAGTAAAGAACCAGTTGACTGGCGAGTACGGTCCTGTTCCTGCAACAGCAAGAGCATATAAAGCAGCAGGAATTGGCTCTGTAGTTATTGGTGATGAAAATTATGGTGAAGGTTCTTCTCGAGAACATGCAGCTATGGAACCAAGATTCCTTGGGGTTCGCGCGGTTATCGTGAAATCTTTTGCTCGTATACACGAAACCAACTTGAAAAAGCAAGGAATGTTAGGTTTAACCTTTGTTAATCCAGCAGATTACGATAAAGTACAAGAAGATGACACCATCGATATTCTTGGATTAACTGAATTTGCTCCGAAGAAAAACTTAAGCGTTGTTTTACATCACAAAGATGGTTCGAGTGATAGTTTTGAAGTGGCTCACACCTACAATGAAGCTCAAATTGAGTGGTTCAAAGAAGGAAGTGCGCTGAACTTGATTAAAAAGCAAAACGCTTAATGTAGATATCATTAAACACGAAAAGCCATCTCAATATTAGGGATGGCTTTTTTTGTTTACTCAAAAAACTCAACCAACTACTCACTGGGAAAATGAAACTAAATATTTAAAACACTTGAATTGTTACAGTGTAGTAAGTTTACATCGTTAGTTTACTGTATCCCCCGTGATACTAACCAAGCCTCTGCCAGGTGTCCAGGCAGAGGCTTTTTTTGTTGCAAATAATTGTAATTTCGCCCATCAAACAAACAGCTAACGTGCTATTTACCCCACAGAGTAATCTTATACAGCTTAAAGATGCTTCAATTATCCTTATCGATAAACCCTTGCATTGGACTTCCTTTGACGCAGTCAAAAAACTTAAGTATGCCATTAGTAAAAAGATAGGCATTAAAGCAAGGAAGTTTAAAATTGGACACGCGGGGACACTCGACCCCCTTGCCACTGGTTTACTGATTCTTTGCACGGGAAAAGCTACTAAACAAATACCTGCATTACAAGAAACGATCAAACAATACACAGGAACCATAACACTCGGGGCTACCACCCCATCATTCGATTTAGAAACGAGCTTTGATCAAACTTTTGATGTTTCCGGACTTACACCGGAACACTGCAAAAAGGTAGCTGAAGATTTTATTGGAGAAATTGAACAAACACCACCAGTATTCTCTGCGATTTGGGTAGACGGCAAGCGAGCATATGATCTTGCACGTAAAGGCGAAGAACCAAAATTAAAAAGTCGAAAGGTTACTATTCACCAATTCGATATCGAAACTACTAATTTTCCTGAGATCGCATTTGAGGTAAGTTGCACCAAGGGAACATATATCCGATCACTAGCCAATGACTTTGGGAAAGCACTAAATAACGGCGCTCACTTAAGTAGTTTACGTCGAACCCGTATAGGAGAATACCATGTTAGCAAGGCCTGGCAAATACAAGACTTTATTGATTTTATCTCTACCTTTGAAACGAATGAAAGTATTTAAAAACTTAGATAACTTACCTCAATTCAAAAATGCCGTTTTGACAATTGGCACCTTTGATGGCGTGCATAAAGGACATCAAAAACTTCTTGATAGAATTCGTAATATTGCTCAATCTAATGGAGGTGAAAGTATATTGGTCACCTTTCATCCACACCCTCGATTCGTGCTACAGCCAGGCAATAAAGAGTTGAAATTATTGAATACACTTGAAGAAAAAATTGAATTGCTAGAAGCCTATGGCCTAGACAATTTGGTTGTAGCACCATTTAGTAAGGCATTTAGCCAATTGCCCGCTCTAGCTTATATGAAGAATTTTCTTGTAGAAAATTTTCAACCTCACACCATTGTGATAGGTTATGATCATCATTTTGGCATAAATAGAAGTGGAAATATCGAATTGTTAGAAGAATATGCTCAAGTGTTTAACTATCAAGTAGAACAAATCACTAAGGAAACGATAGAAGATATTGATGTGAGTAGCACAAAAATTCGCGATGCCTTATTATCCGGTGATATAGAGACTGGAGAGCAACTACTCGGTCATCCATACAAATTGAGTGGTTATATTATTAAAGGCAAGCAGATAGGTCGAACTATAGGATTTCCAACAGCTAATTTACAGTTAAATGTAGATTATAAACTAATTCCTAAAACAGGCGTGTATGCGGTATATGCATACTTAAGCGGCAAACGCTACCAAGGCATGCTCAATATTGGATTCAGACCAACGGTTGAAGGCAACGAAAAAACGATTGAAGTGCACCTTATAAATTTTGACCAAGATATTTATGGTGAAGAAATACAAATTCAGTTGGTCAAGAGACTGAGAGATGAAGCTAAGTTCGCGAACTTGAATGAGCTGAAAGCCCAAATCAGTCGGGATAAAATAGAAGCGCTTAACTGCTTAAGAGAAGACCTCTAAACATTTCACAGGTTAAAAATTCGATAGCACATTTCTGTTAACAATTCAGAAGGGCTCAGGGTTTTGCTACCCATACCTTTAGATTTCAAATCATACTCAGTAATTAACTCAAAAGTTTTTTCCAGCTGATCCAATCCATATTTCGAAGCGTAGCGTTTATAATCTTTAACAAAGTAAGGACCAACTTTCAATATACTTGCCAACTCTCTATCATCTGCATGAACAGCATGCTTACACAAATAAATCTTTTGGTATAGGCCATTAATTGTACCAAGAGCCATTACTAACACTAAAGCTTTAGGGTTCGCACTAAAGTATTGTAAAATCCGAAAAGTCTTTTCCGAATTCTTTTCACCTAGCGCCGCAGTTAGCTCAAAAATATTGTAATCTTTGGATGCACCAATATTTTTCTCAATATCCTCTTCACTGATGTCTGCTCCCACTCCTTTTATCATCAGTAATTTGTCAATCTCATTAACAATCTTACTGATATCAGCGCCCAAAAACTCAGCAAGCATTTCTACACCCTTTGGTGAAATATTTAGCTTTTTTTCACCCGCATAAGCACTAATCCACTTAGCCACTTCATAGTCGCGAATAGCCTTTGATTCCATAGCTGCGCTGTGCGGACTGGCAATCAAATTTTTAAAAAACGCTGTTCTTTTATCGGGATTCTTATGCTTGTAGGCCAACACAAGAATAGTCGTTTGGCTTGGTTTATTTAGATAATCCTCAAGAGCCTGAATATTATTTAACTGCTGTGCTTCTTTGACAATAATTAATTGGTGATTGGCCATCATGGGTAATCGACTGGCACTCTCCGCAATTTGCATAGCTTCTACTTCCTTGCCATACAAGACCTGAAAATTGAAAGCTTTCTCTGTTTCTGTTAGCACATTCTTCTCAATATAACTAACAACGGAATCAATGTAATATGACTCATCACCAAACAAGAAATAAATCGGTTGATAAATCTTATTTTTTAAATCTGCTAAAACTTGGCTGTAATCCTTTTTCAAAACCTTAAATGCTTTATTGTTAAGCCATTGTTGATTAACTGTTTTAAAGATTCGATACCCAATTTAAGATGTAAATCGACAAAGTTTGTGGTAATCTTTTCATCGCTTTTAGACGTTTTGACACCATCTGGCACCATGGGCTGATCGGAAACTAAAAGTATAGCTCCTGCTGGAATTGTATTTGCAAAAGCCGTTGTAAAAATCGTGGCTGTCTCCATATCAATAGCCATGGCTCGAATTCGCTTCAAATATTTTTTAAACTTTTCATCGTACTCCCAAACCCGACGATTGGTTGTGTAAACAGTTCCAGTCCAATAATCATGATTAAAATCTCGGATAGTAGTTGAAATGGCTTTTTGCAAGGCAAAAGCAGGCAGCGATGGTACTTCAGGAGGAAAATAGTCGTTACTTGTTCCTTCCCCACGTATTGCAGCAATGGGCAATACAAAATCTCCAAGTTGATTCTTTTTCTTTAAGCCACCACACTTGCCCAAGAACAAAACACCTTTCGGTTTAATCGCTGATAAACAATCCATAATTGTAGCAGCATTGGGACTTCCCATACCAAAATTAATAATGGTAATGCCCTCAGCCGTAGCTGACTGCATCGGCTTACCTTTTCCGATGACACCCACTTCATGCCATTCGGCAAATTTCTCTACATAATTGGAAAAGTTCGTAAGCAGTATATATTCTCCAAAATCAGCTAGCTCAACACCCGTATAACGCGGAAGCCAGTTCTCTACTATTTCTTGTTTTGTCTTCATAATCCCTTAATTTAGCAATCAGATGCGCATTGAGTTCAGTAAATACAACTTAAAAATTCACAGCAAAAATGATCAACTATTCATTTTTGACGAAGTTAGGAAGAAAAACGTAATTCTAACGCCTGAGGAATGGGTGCGGCAGCATTTCATACACTTCTTCATCCAGGACCTAAGCTATCCGAAAGGAAAAATTGCCATCGAAAAAGAGTTTACGATTAACGGCTTAAAAAAACGATTCGACCTATTGGTTTTCGACAAGGATACTCAGCCATTTTTATTATTAGAATGTAAAGCGCAAAGTGAGGTACTCAGCGAAAAAGTTCTACAACAATGTCTTAACTATAATATCAAATTTGCTGTTCCCTACCTAGCCATAAGCAATGGAGATTACACACATGCGTGGCAAATCACCGCAAAAAAAATAATCGAACTTGATCGATTTCCCGTCTACCACGATTAATTATACCTCTGTTCATACTTTGCTGCTTACTAAAAAAAAGTGCGCAAAGATAAACTCGCAGTTTAAACATCAGACTTTGAAGAGAGAGTTATACTGCAGAAATTTTTACTTCTTATGTAAAACAAAAAAGAGGAAGTCTAAGACTTCCTCTTTTCGAGATTATAAAACAACTGAGTTTACTCAGCAGTAACTTCTTCAGCCTCTTCTGCTACAGCATCTGCAGCTTCTTCAACAGCTTCAACAGCCTCTTCTAACATTTCAGTAGCTTCTTCAACAGCTTCTTCCGTAGCCTCTACAGTTTCTTCAACCATTTCAGTACCTTCTTCAACAGTTTCTTCTGTAGTTTCCTCTGCTTGCTTGCAAGAGAACGCGAATAATCCAGCAGCAACTAATAAAAGTGATAATTTTTTCATTTTAATTTGTTTTTTATGTGTTTTATGAAAATTAAGTTTCAAATATATGAAATATTGTTAATCATACAAGTATTTAGGCTATTTCTCTCTAAAAAAAATATTTATTGGGACTCCAGTAAAATTATAAGCACTTCGAATTTGATTCTCTAAATAGTTTTTATAGGCATCCCGTATATACTTAGGATTGCTGCAGAAGAATGCGAATGATGGTGTAGTAGCAGGTAATTGGGTAACAAATTTTATACTGATACTTTTACCCTTAACTACTGGAGGTGGATTTCGCTCTATAACCTTGAGCATGTGCTCATTGAGCTTAGATGTCTGAATTTTCCTTTTTTTGTTCTCATAAACGTCCAGCGCATAATCCAATACTTTCAACACACGTTGCTTTTCAGTTACGGAAATAAACACAATAGGGACATCACGAAAAGGAGCAATACGCTCTTTAATCATCGCCTCGTACTCTTTAACGGTATTTGCATCCTTATCTGGAACCAAATCCCACTTGTTCACAGCAATCACAATTCCTCTTTTCTTGCGAGCCGCCAAGGCGAAGATACTGATGTCTTGAGAGGTAACTCCTTTCGATGCGTCAATCATTAATATACAAACATCCGACTCGTCAAGTGCTTTAATTGCGCGTATAACCGAATAAAATTCAAGATTTTCATGCACCTTGGACTTCTTTCGAATTCCAGCCGTATCTATTAACAAAATATCTTTGTTAAACTTTTTGAATCGAGTATGTATCGAATCTCTTGTAGTCCCTGCTATGTCAGTTACTACATTTCGTTCTTCACCCACAAATACGTTTACAATTGAAGACTTTCCCGCATTCGGTTGACCGATAATACAAATCTTAGGGATATCATCCTCGATCTCCTCATCCGTGTTATTTTCCATTCCTTCAATAACCGCATCCAATAAATCCCCCGTTCCACTGCCATTAATCGATGATAAAGCATAAAGCTGATCAAAACCTAAAGAATAGAATTCATTGCTGTCCAAAAGGCGTTGATGATTATCCACCTTGTTTACCACGAGAATTACTTTTTTGTCGCTCTTTCTCAGCATGGCTGCAATCTCGTCATCTAAATAAGTAATCCCTGTAGTAACATCCACTACAAACAATAAAACGTTGGCTTCTTGCATAGCAATCTTAACCTGATCGCGAATAGCCGCCTCAAAAACATCTTCCGAATTCGGAACAAACCCGCCAGTATCGATTATATTGAACCGAATACCGCCCCACTCGGACTCAC
Organism: Verrucomicrobiota bacterium; assembly: GCA_017853115.1. Lineage (GTDB taxonomy): Bacteria > Bacteroidota > Bacteroidia > Chitinophagales > UBA8649 > JAFMKE01. The sequence continues at coordinate 23,653 of JAFMKE010000009.1, read as the reverse complement.
CATAAACCCTGTCTCGGGTAACACCACTCTGATCATCCACAATTGATTTGCGTTCACCAGTGATTCGATTAAATAAGGTGGACTTCCCAACATTGGGTCGTCCTACTATTGCAACTGTTTCCATAAAGAGGCAAAGATACATCAAAAAGAATGAGAACCCCCCAATAATCCGTTCAGGTAAAGTACTACAATTTATCTACTTCCTCTACCGCCCTCACGGGTATATCCAAATGAACATCGCCGATTCGATACCTCACCAATCGAAGTGTCGGAAAACCAACTGCATATGTCATTTTGCGCACCTGCCTGAATTTACCTTCTCGGAGCGTAATCGAAACCCATGAACTTGGCCCATGGTCTTCATTTTTCACTTTTCGCTTCTCCAATGGTAGATGACGAGGGAAATTCATCCGTCCAACTTTACATGGCAAAGTATTATACTTACCCCCTTGAACACTTATCTCCATACCTTTACTCATCGTTTCAATTGCTTCATCCGTAATCAATCCCGCTACTTGCACATAGTATTCCTTTTCAACCTTTTTACTTCGAATACGAGCGCTTTCTTTACCATCTGTAGTTAACAGTAACAAACCCTCAGAATTTTCATCCAAGCGACCAATCGCCATGGTCCCTTCAGGAAAATCGTAGTATTCACCGATAAGATGTTTCGATGATTTGCGTTTGCCCTCATAAACAAATTGACTCAGGCAATTAAAGGGTTTGTGGAATTTAAAGTGATGATGCATACGCAAGATAAAGCTACAGGATTTTTCTTATTTCATACTTATTGAAATACCTTTAAGTCTATGAAAACAGCCACAATAACAGAAATTAAACGCGCGCTGAATCAAAGCGAGAAAAGTGAACTCATTGCCATGTGTTTGCATTTGGCTAAGTTTAAAAAGGAAACGAAAGAGTTGCTTACTTACCTTCTTTTTGAGGCTTCTGATGAACGAACGTACATTCAGGAAGTGAAGCGAGAATTAGCCGGTAGTTTCGCCGATATCAATCATAGCAATTACTATTTTATCAAAAAGGGCGTAAGAAAAATTTTAAAACGAGCAAAAACCTATATACGCTATTCCAAAAAAGTGGAAACAGAATTAGAAATTATCCTTCACTTTTGTGAATTATTAGCCAATTTTCAACCAAGCATTAAAAACAATAACGTTTTGCTTAACATCTTTGAACGCGAACTCATTCGTATGGAAAAAGTTACGGAGAAAGTACATGAAGAAATTCAAAGAGATTATATCCGGGAAATTGAAGGCATTCGAAACTTACTTAAATAAGCTACGAGCGTATGGCATCAACTGGCTTCATATTGGCAGCCATTACAGCCGGAATTATTCCTGCCAACAAACCTACACTCACTGAAATCAAAACCCCAAGGGTCAAGTTAAATAAAGAGATTTGGAAGCTCAGATCACTGTCTTGAATGAAAAAATTAATTAAACTAAACAGCGAGAATACCAAGAACAAGCCGAATAATCCACCTACCAAACAAAGAATAATTGCTTCAATGATAAATTCAAGTAGGATATAAAACTTTTTAGCACCCAATGCCTTCTTTATTCCAATAATATTGGTTCGCTCACGCACCGATACAAACATAATATTCGCTACACCGAAGGCGCCAACAATCAATGAGAAAATACCGATTACAAAACCCGCTACATAGATAAAATTAAAGACCTGATCAAACACTCCCGTAATCAAGCTAATCTTATTTAATGAGAAATTATCTTCCTGCTGAGGAACAAGTTTTCTCGCTATACGCATACGACCAATCAACTCAGCTTCTAACTCAGCTAATTCAATGCCTGGTTTCGCTTTGACTAAAATGGAAGGACCCGACTCAAAAGGCGGATTTAAATTGCTTGCAGCAAAATTATCCGTAACATAAAGGGTGTTATCTAAACCAAAATTAGCATTGATACCAAGTACATCCTGGCCTTCTTTTGCCATAACACCAATAACTTTCAAATCAATTCCTGCAAAGCGAATGGTTTGACCAACCGCTTTATCGACCTCTCCGAAGAAAAACTCGGCTAGCTCATATCCTATCAAGGTGCCGTTTTGCAAGGTGTTGAATTCCAACTCACTAAAATATCTTCCCGCCGCAAAATCCATATCACGAACTTGATTATAATCCTGGGTAATGCCAAAAATTGAAATGCGCTCTACTTCTTCATTTTCATATTGAAGTGTTCCAGTTTGCACCCATCGCCACAAGGCCATCGCTTCGGCAGTTTTTACCCTACCATAAAGTGCAAAGTAGTCTTCTCGAGAAACTTCAGGTCGCTGAATGAACTTCCACCATGGATAATCTTCCACCATCAACCAAGGCCATTTATTTACATAGATTATATTATCCCCAAGCGAGTTAACACTTTGTCGTAAATTCTTTTCTAAAGAATCTACTGCAGAGAAAACGGAAATAAGACAGAGGATGGCTATCGATATCCCAAGCAAAGAAAGAAAAGCCCTAAACTTATTACTCAGCAATTCCTTGATAGATAATAAAATACTCTCCGCCGATATCTTTAACCAAATCATCTACTTTTAATCACTTGTGATGTAAACCGAGTAATCCCTTGTTCATCATTAATATGCAAATAATACATTCCTTCAGGAAGACTTTGAGTAGAGAACAAAAATTCATTTTTACCTGCCTTAACCGATTCCTCCAAAAGCGTAGCATGTTTCCTCCCCAAATTATCCAACAAGTCGAATCTGAGTTTCATTTCCTCGTCCAATTCAAACTGAAAAAAGAAATAATCTTCAGCCGGATTGGGGAATAATTTACTTTCATTAAAGGTAAGTGTTTGAACATTGGTTTGCGTGCTATCCGGAGAAAGAAGTTTGGCAATGTATGTGCGGTGTTGATTAGGAGAAATAGCCAAATTATTGCGAAAACCCATAAACCCGCTTATCCAAACTACTCCTGGCTCATTGTATTTTTTTTGACTACCCGAATAATCTCCCCAGCGCTCATAATTACCACTAATTACATTCACATTACTTGTACCGCTTGCCAAATGTAACCTATCTGAATATCCCGTTTCACGAGCATAAAAAATTGCAGAAACCCCAGGAAAACTATCTACAGATGTATGATTAAAACTAAGTATAAACTGCTCATCAAATGGAGTCTGACCAGTGAATGACAAATTAGGGTATCCGTATTCCAGGCTTGTATCTTCGAATATGTGCAAGTCTATCTCCCAAGGTGTACTTAATGTATTTAATCTACCATGATACACACTAGATTCGGAGGCTGACGACCTAACCGTATTGCCCACAAAGTGAATGACACCATTTTCGATGATGGCACCCAATGGACGTGCATCATTGGTCTGTAAAAAAGTTGTAGGTGTTTGCTTTGCATCTGGAGGCATACCATAGTTCGCATTAGCTAATACGGCTTGGGTAGTGAATAAGGGACTAGTATTTTGCTCAAGCGACTCGTTTATCTTTACTACAAAAAATGTATCGTTAGCGAAATCAAAATTCCGATTCGATATAAAATACATTGCATGATTTTTTAGACTAAAGCCACCTTTCACGGGTCTCAAGTTTCGAATGGCTTTCCCTTGAAAATTCACATCACTATGGAGCACAGCAGTGATTGGATCTCCTGCATACCCCTGACTTTTCTGCACTTGCCAAATTACCGACTGCATAAAACCAGTTTGCCAAGAGGCTGAATCACTATTGATGTGATTAACAGTCACAAAAAAATCCTGTTCAGTCATTGCAATCATCGGAAAATCAGACCAAGCATTATTATTCAATGGATTACCATCCAATGCATATACATGCCAACCTGCAGTGGGATCATTACTCTCGGAAAAACAGACTACAATATTGGTAGCATTCGAATTGTTCCCATTTAAAAAAACCAAAATAAAGCGATCTGTTCCCGGGTCGTATACAACTTTGGGGTCATACGAATTTGCCACTAAACCTATACTATCAGCAATATCTTCTAATCCAACATCATAGATATTGTTGCCGTCCTCATCAAAAACATATAAATCCGAATTCGTGACGGAAACAATAATTCCATCATTAGAAATGGCCAAATCATTATCATTCGGTATACCACCAAAAAAATTACCCTCAAAACCTTGGCTAATAATCGCTTGCTCACTGCTGGTGGCTTGGATAGACTTTGGAACTGCAGGTACTGACTCAGTTGTTTGACCGAAATACAAGTGCTTTAATTGATGGATGTAATTTCTATAGCTATCACTTCCAGGATAAGGAGCTTCATGACTAAAAACATTCGCATGATAACTTGGAGAAAATTCTCTTAAATCTACTTTTGCTCTGACCGCATACGAGAAAGCGTTAATCGTTTGTGCAGCCAAGCCATTGGCGAAGAATAGCATAAAACATATCAAGATTGGCCTAAACACTCGCTTCATAATAAAGTAGATTTATGCTATAAATTTACTAGTCTTTTAGGATATTTATACCATGCAAGTAAGACAAGTGCCTTTTGCGAGCGAATTATACCATCAACTCTGTGATTTACGTAACAGAGAATTACGTCTTCCACTTGGTCTAGTGCTAAATAGTAAAGATTTGGAGGGTGAAGAAGAGCAAATTCACTTTGGTATATTTGAAGATAATCATCCAATCGCATGTATGATTTTGGTGCCACAGGACGATGACAAACTTAAAATGAGACAAGTTTGTGTTGCCAAAGCAAACCAAGGTAGTGGCTTAGGAAAAAACCTTTTACTAGCTGCCGAAGCTTTTGCGAAAGAGCAAGGCTTTTCTCAGCTTTATTGTCATGCGCGTGAAACAGCATATAACTTTTACAGAAATTCAGGATATATCCAGGTAGGAGAAAAGTTTGAGGAGGTTGGCATACCTCACTACTTCATGCTTAAATCACTGAGAGTATCCTAGCAACTTGTATTTACTAGCAATAAAAAACCCCAACACTTGCGTATCGGGGTTGAAATATCATTGCTTATGTTGACTATTTTACTGCTTCAACAATTGCTTTGAAAGCCGCTGGCTCATTCATTGCCAAATCGGCTAAAGCTTTCCTATTTAAAGTAATACCTTTTTTATGTACACCATCCATAAATTGAGAATAGCTCATTCCGTACTCTCTAACTGCAGCATTAATACGAGCAATCCAAAGCGTTCGGAATTCTCTTTTCTTCAGTCTTCTGTGCTCATAAGCATAGCTTAACCCCTTTTCAACAGCATTTTTTGCAACTGTCCATACATTTTTCCTTCTACCAAAGTAACCTTTGGCAAGTTTCATGGTTGCTTTTCTCTTGGCTCTCGCAGCTGGTCTGTTCGTCGCTCTAGGCATATTTTTAAGTTTTTACTTTTTCTACAAATATTACATGCAAAGCATTCTCTTCACTCGAGGTAAATCACCTTTGAATACTTCTGCGTCTTGCGTTAATCCTTTCTTACGGTCTTTATCCTTTTTAGTCAATATATGGCTATGAAAGGCTTTTCTTCGCATAATCTTACCAGAACCCGTTACTTTGAAACGCTTTTTAGCACTGGAATTTGTTTTCATCTTCGGCATAATCCAAAATTTTTGGAGTGCAAATGTACACTTATTATTTTAAGTTTACAAGTCTTTAAATAGAAAAAACACCTTTTGTACACTTCTAATTTATGAGGTATACAGCTGGATTTTTATTTAGATTTCTTTTTGGGTGCAAGAACCATTATCATCCGCTTTCCTTCTAGTTTGGGAAGCTGCTCGGGCGCACCCCAATCTTCTAGACGCTTAGCTAATTTTAGTAAGAGTAACTCTCCCCTATCTTTAAAAACAATCGATCTTCCCTTGAAGTGAACGTACGCTTTAACCTTTGAGCCCTCTTCGAGAAACTTCTCACCATGCTTCGCTTTGAACTCAAAATCATGATCATCCGTATTCGGACCGAATCGCAATTCCTTGATAACTGTCTTCTGCGACTTCGCTTTAATTTCCTTTTCTTTTTTCTTTTTCTCGTAAAGAAACTTTTTATAATCAAGAATCTTACATACTGGTGGATCAGCATTGGGTGAAATTTCCACCAAATCGAGCTCTAGCTCTTCAGCCAACGCTCGTGCCTTTTCGATCGGATATACATCGGTTTCAACATTGTCACCTACTAATCTCACACGGTGAGCACGAATTCTATCATTAATTTTGTGTGGGTCTTCTTGCTTGACCCTTGGTCGGTAATTTGATTTTCTCAAGTACTAATTTTTAATTTAAAAAACGGGGAAGCCCCAATTGGTGCACAATTTATTGAAATTAACTCAGATTCTTATACTTTCATGCTTATCATTTTATTATGAAAGGCTTATTCAGCATCAACTTCAGCTAAAATCATACTAGCAAACATATCTATAGTTTGACTACCCATATCGCCTACAGCCTGCTTGCGCACAGCAACCTCTTCAGCTATCATTTCCTTTTCACCTATAATACACATATAAGGAATCTTTTTAACTTCGGCATCTCTGATTTTCTTTCCAATCTTTTCATATCGTTCATCCATAATTGCGCGAATGCCTCGAGAAACTAGTCCATCTACCACTTTTTGACCGTAATCATTAAACTTTTCCGAGATTGGCAATACGATAACCTGATCAGGCGCTAACCATAGTGGAAACTTTCCTCCAGTATGTTCGATAAGAACTGCCGTAAAACGTTCCAAAGATCCAAATGGCGCACGATGAATCATAACCGGTCGATGTTTTTCATTATCCGCTCCGATATATTCAAGCTCAAAACGCTCAGGTAAATTATAGTCAACTTGAATAGTTCCGAGCTGCCAGCTTCTTCCCAGGGCATCCTTTATCATGAAATCCAACTTAGGACCATAAAAAGCCGCTTCGCCTAATTCGGTTACGGTTTTCAACCCCACTTCCGCTGTAGCTTCAATAATGGCCCGCTCTGCCTTGTCCCAATTCTCAGCACTACCAATGTATTTTTCTGGATTTGCTGGGTCACGCAGCGATATTTGTGCAGTATACTCCGTAAAACTTAACTTCTTCAGTAATGAAGTTGTTAACTCCAAGACATTCAAAAACTCGTCTTTCAACTGATCTGCAGTACAAAAAATATGCGCATCATCTTGCGTAAATCCTCTAACCCGCGTTAGCCCGTGCAATTCTCCGCTTTGTTCATATCGATAAACTGTTCCAAATTCTGCCACACGATAAGGTAAATCACGGTAAGATTTCGGCATATGCGCATAAATCTCACAATGATGAGGACAGTTCATGGGTTTAAGTAAAAACTCCTCATCCTCTTTAGGCGTATGAATGGCTTGAAAACTATCTTCCCCATATTTTTCATAATGCCCACTGGTTACATAAAGTTCTTTCTTACCGATGTGGGGTGTCACTACAGGATGATAACCACGCTTCACCTGCTCATTGCGCAGGTAGTTTGCTAATCGCTCTCTTAAATCAGTGCCTTTAGGCAACCAAATAGGCAAGCCAGCACCTACTCTTTCTGAAAACATAAAAAGCTCCAGTTCTGCACCAAGTTTTCTATGGTCCCTTTTCTTGGCTTCCTCCAATAGATGAAGATGCTCATCCAGCATTTCATTATTCGGGAAACTTACGCCATACACTCGAGTCATTTGCTTGCGCTTCTCATCTCCTCTCCAATATGCCCCAGCAATATTCAATAATTTAATGGCTTTAATTTGACCTGTTCCCGGAATATGAGGTCCTCGGCACAAATCAGTGAAATCACCTTGTGTATAAAAAGTGATATCCCCATCTTTTAAATCTTCAAGCAGCTCTAACTTATATTCATCACCTTTCTCTTGGAAATAAGCAATGGCATCGGCCTTCGAAATTTCCTTACGCTCATATTTGCTTCCCTTTTTAGCCAACTTGCGCATGGTATTTTCAATTTGCTGCAAGTCTTCCTGACCAAGCTGCCTGTCATCTCCCAAATCGATATCATAATAGAACCCTCCATCGATAGCCGGACCGATACCAAGCTTTACGCCAGGATACAAACTCTCTAAGGCTTCGGCCATCAGGTGAGCAGATGAATGCCAAAAGGTTCTTTTACCATCCTCATCATCAAAGGTTAAAAGCTCTAGCTGCGCATCCTCTTCAATCGGGCGAAGTAGATCTCTAACTTCACCATTAACCCGAGCAGCCATCACTTTTTTGGCAAGGCCGTGACTGATATCTTTAGCAATAGCTATGGCTGTAACACCTTTGTCATAAGACCTAACGGAACCATCGGGAAAAGTAATATTCATGTATTTTCGAATTTGTGCAAATTTCAAAAGAATAGGCGAGAATAGGAAATTATTTGTTTAGTATTCAGCAAACCAGTCTATAGACCTGCCAAGTCTAAAAGACTTGGCAGGTCTTCGGAAAAGTAATCCACACCCGTTGCATAAAAAATACACATCATTTTAAAGAATAAATACAGGATGTCTCATCTTTGAAACTCATTCTTTAAAAGCTAACTCGACATGAGTCAACACACTTCCTTTCCGAAAGAAAAAATCAAAGTTTTACTACTAGAGAGTATAAGCCCGTCAGCGAAAGATGCATTCGAAAAAGCCGGTTACACCGATGTTGAGATCCTAACCGGGGCTTTGAATGAGGACGAGCTCTTGGAAACCCTTCGAGAAGTCCGTGTTTTAGGTATTCGATCAAAAACACAACTCACCGAGAAGGTCCTGCAAGCTGCAGATAAATTAATGGCCGTAGGTTGTTTTTGTATAGGCACCAATCAAGTCAACCTAGAATCGGCCACCGATCAAGGCATCGCGGTTTTCAATGCACCGTTTAGCAATACTCGTTCAGTAGCCGAGTTAGTTATAGCCAGCGCAATCATGTTGATTCGCAAAATCCCCGAAAAAAATGAAGCAGCCCACAAAGGCGTTTGGTTAAAAGAAAGTACCGATAGCCATGAGATTAGAGGGAAAAAACTGGGAATTATTGGCTATGGACACATTGGCTCACAAGTTTCCGTCTTGGCTGAGTCACTCGGACTTGAAGTCTATTACTACGACATTGAAAGCAAATTGCCTTTGGGAAATGCGAATGCCGCAGACAGCCTTACGGATATTATAAATACTTGTGACATTATTACTTTGCATGTCCCGGCGTTACCCTCCACTGTAAATTTGTTCAATGCTGACGTGATTGGTAAATTCAGAAAAGGACAATACCTTATCAATATGAGTCGCGGAAACGTAGTTGACATTGATGCACTCAAAAATTCTTTGGATCAGGGTATCATCGCAGGAGCTGCGATAGATGTTTTCCCGAAAGAACCCAAAATAGTGGGCGACCCATTTGTTTCACCATTACAAAATGTTCCAAATGTTATTTTAACTCCTCATATCGGTGGAAGTACGGAAGAAGCGCAGTGGAATATTGGTCTTGATGTATCAGGAAAATTAATCAAATATTTAGAAACCGGTTCAACTTTAGGCTCACACTCCTTGCCTGAACTAAGCTTGCCAACTGTGGAAAACACCAATCGAATATTACACATTCATGAGAACGTTCCGGGTGTATTGAGTGAAATCAACAGAAGAATTTCCGATCTCCAAGTCAACATACTAGGCCAGTTTCTTAGCACCAATGCAAAAGTAGGTTATGTGGTGTTGGATGTTAGTACCCAAATGGGAGACGAGACGCTAGAAACATTAAAAGCAGTGCCGCATACGATCAACGCAAGAATACTGTATTAGCATGTAGCATGTGCGTTAGCCTTGACAACGACTATTGATCAACTAAGGATAAATGAGATGTAAGATGAGCTGCTCATTCTACTTATCAGATTCTTCAACTTTATCGTACTCTTCAAATAAATCAGACTTACCTAAAATGGCCTCATGGATATTTAAACAATGGTCACCTATTCGTTCTGACCGATTCACGAAATCGATAAACAATACACCAACTTTGGGTGCATAAATTCCTTTTTCTAAACGCTCAAAGTGATTGGTGAAAATGGCCTTTCTTCGTTTATTAATGGCTTTTTCCGCATTCACAATATCCTTGAGAGGAACATTATGCTTTTCATGACTTAAATTCTGACGCATCAACTTCAAGGCATGCATAGTTAACCTCATGATATCTTCAAGCTCTGACTTCGCATTCTCCGGTAAGGCATCTGTTTCTTTTCTCAAACGCTCAAAATTCTTCGTCATCTCATAATAGATGTCTCCAATTCGCTCCAAATCATTCGAAATTCTTAGCATATCTCGAATTTCTAATGTCGTATCCAAATTAATATCAAACTCTGAAACTTTAGCTAGGTATTGGGTGAGTTCAATATCTAGTTTATCCGTAACATCCTCCAGTTTACGAACCTTATCAATTAATTTTTGTGGATTTTTTTGCTTTTCGAAGAAAAGCGCAAAAACACTATGACCCATCTTATCTACTACTTTCGCGAACATATCTAATTCTTTTCGAGCATTTTCTAAGGATAATGCTGGTGTGCTAAGCAAGCCAGTGCCAATGTAGGTTAACTTAAATTCTTCATCATCATCAGAAACAGATGGCACCATTTTAACTACCCATTTAGCCATATATTCCGTGAACCACATAAGTAGTAACACGTTGATAACATTAAAAAAAGTATGGAACATAGCCAAACCAATTTTCAAGTTATTCTCACCGAGAAAACTTGCCATTTTTGAGAACAAGCTACTATCCAACATTTTCTCGATAGCAGCCGTAAATGGAGTAAATACAATGAGTATCCAAACCACCCCTAAGATATTGAACAAGAAATGGAATCTAGCAGCACGTTTAGCGTGCACATTCGCAATCGAAGAGGCTATATTAGCCGTTATGGTAGTCCCAATGTTTTCTCCCAAAACCATGGCACAGGCCAGTTCAAATGGTATCCAACCTTGTCCTAATAAAGTTAGTGTTATTGCTGTTGCTGCGCTAGAAGATTGCACAACTAATGTAAGTAAGGTGCCGAAAATTATAAACAACAAAATAGAGGCATAAGGAATTTCTATGTCCGTAAAGTTTTGCACAAATGATAGTATTTCTGGATTGCTTTTGATATCAGGAACGGCTGTTTTCAAAAAATCCAAACCAATAAAAAGTATACCAAAACCCAAAACAAATTCAGCCATAAACTTTGTTCGTTCTTTCTTTGCAAAAATAAATGGGAACGAAAGACCTATCAACCCAATAGCCACCTGTTGCATTTGCAGTTTACCTAGAAGCGCTATCATCCAAAGCGTCACAGTAGTGCCTATGTTTGCCCCCATAATCACACCAATTGACTCTGCCAGAGTAAGTAAACCCGCGTTAACAAAACTTACCACCATCACCGTCGTAGCCGATGAGGATTGAACCATAGCGGTAACCAAAAACCCTGTAAAAATTCCAAGACTTTTATTCTGAGTCATTCCACGAAGGATTTTTCTTAACTTATCACCAGCCGCTTTTTGAATGCCCTCGCTCATGAGTTTCATCCCATAAATAAAAATACCGAGTGCTCCTGCAATTTGAAGAATTTGAAAAAAAGCGGCCATGATTAAATGAATTTATTTTACTGTAAATTTAGACGAGAAAATGTTAACATAAGGTTAAGTGTTTCCCTATCCAAGAAAACTACCTTATGCTCCAACTCTTCGCTGCTTCGAAACTTCATACAAAATCATTCCTGCAGAAACAGATACATTTAACGAATTGATATTTCCTCGCATAGGAATGATAAACTGTTTATTCGAGTAATCTTTCGACATAGTGCTTATTCCTTTCCCTTCACTTCCCATAACAATAGCCGTAGGAAGGGTAAAGTCGATTTCATCAATAGTAACCTCAGTATCCAGAGAAGATGCCACCACCTGAACTCCATTTAGTGCGAAATACTTATAAATATCTCGCAGGTTCTTTTCTCTACAAATAGGGACATTATGTATAGCTCCAGCACTTGCTTTCACCGCCTCACTGTTGATTTGAGCCACACCTTTTTCCTGAACAACTATGGCATGAACACCCATCGCCTCAGCCGTTCGTGCGATAGCTCCAAAATTTCTTACATCTGTTACTCCGTCCAAAACAAGAAACAATGCAAGCTCTCCCCTACTCAAAACTTGATCGAATATATCTTCTAGCTTAAAATACTGTACCTCGCCGTAAACGCCCACCACTCCCTGATGATTAGGACGTTGATGTTGATAAACGGGAAACAGCATATAAGCAATTTTATCTTTAGGAACAGTCTGTATCGCTATCCGTCGTTCAGCTGCTAATCGCTTGATTTCATCAATCTCCGGACCCGATGCACCTTTTTGCAGCCAAATCTTTTCTACCGCTTTATCACTTCGTAAAACCTCAATTGCTGGCTGTCTCCCAATAAAAATATCTTTTTTCTTCATAGAGCAATTGGCAGACTAGGCCAAATTTTTTTTAAATACATAGACAACAGATGAGGCGACTGAGGGTTTTATCCACCCTTTTACAAAGGAAATTGCACCAATAAAAACACCGCGTAATTTACCAAGCTTACCACTCTGTTTGTGGCCCTCACTTAACAAAGCGATGTAAAATGGATCAAAAGGCATCGGATAAGTCTTAATCAAATGAAAACTTTCACTTTTAGCAAGTAATTGGATTGAATTAGGAGAAAAATGCCAAAGATGCTTGGGTAAATCATAAGCAGCCCAATACTTCCTATAAAATTGCGCATCAAAGGAGGTATAATTGGGAACCGCTATAACCAATAAGCCGTCATCCTTTAAAAGCAAATTGAACTTTTTAAAGTAGCCTTTTAAATCATGGACATGCTCTAATACATGCCAAAGCGTTACAGCGTCAAAGCTATCCGCTTCCTGAAGAACTACATCTATGTCATCTATCAAATCTAAATCGAATTTCTTTTTTGCTTGCTGCCTTGCATTCGAATCTGGTTCAAAACCTACTGCATGAATACCGCAACTTCTCAGGTAACTAACAAAGTATCCGGTACCTGCACCAATATCAAAAACTCGCTTTACCTTGGCGTGATTTTCCATGTAGGCTTTTTTTCGACCTAACATGTACTCACGCACTTTGTGATACATGCGAAAGAATAATCCTTCATTCGTATCGGTGTGGGACACATAATCTTCATGCGCATAATACCGACCAATTTGATCTTGACTGGGTGCATTTACTGTATATGCAAAACCACAAGAAGCACAACGACTTACATCAAAAGCTTCTTGCGTAACACAAAAATCTTGAGAGTTCACAAGAGTCTCGAAGCGGGAAGAACCGCAAGCTATACAAGTATTCATACTATCCTTGAAACGAATATTAGCCTAAGAAAGGGTAACGATAATCCTCAGCCGGAACAAAGGTCTCTTTAATTGTTCGCATACTTACCCAACGCAATAAATTATGCTTAGATCCCGCTTTATCATTGGTTCCACTAGCTCTTGCACCACCAAATGGTTGTTGGCCCACAACAGCGCCGGTTGGTTTATCATTTATATAGAAATTACCTGCTGCGTGCTTCAACAATTCATCCGCTTCTTTCAAAGCATATCGATCCTGACTAAACACTGCGCCAGTTAAGGCATAAGGAGATGTGGAATCCACAAGTTTAAGCGTTTCAATCCACTTATCGGCATCATATACAAAGATGGTCAATACAGGACCGAACAATTCTTCACACATCGTCGTGTAATTTGGGTCACTTGTAACAATTACCGTTGGTTCAATGAAGAAACCTTCTGTTTTGTCATAATTACCTCCCGCTATAATTGTTGCGCGAGAGTCATTTTTCGCTTCAGCTATGTACCTGGTAATTTTATCGAATGAACGCTCATCGATCACCGCATTTACAAAATTGCCAAAATCGTCCACTTTACCCATCTTAAATGAGGCGAGGTCAGCTTTCAATTGCTTTTCTACCTCTGGCCAAATATTATTTGGGATGTAGGCTCTAGAAGCAGCCGAACATTTTTGTCCTTGATATTCAAAAGCTCCTCTTGATAAAGCAGTAGCTACTTGGGATGGAATGGCACTTTTATGTGCTACCACAAAATCCTTACCTCCGGTCTCACCTACGATTCTTGGGTACGTTTTGTAATTAGCAATATTTTCACCTATCGTCTTCCACATGAATTGGAAAGTTCCCGTTGAACCTGTAAAGTGAATACCGGCAAAATCAGGATGAGCGAAACAAACATCACCTGCAACAGGGCCATCGGTAATTACCATATTAATAACACCATCCGGCAATCCCGCTTCTTTAAATAATTTCATGATAAAGTGTGCTGAATAAACCTGCGTTTCGCTCGGCTTCCAAACAATAGTATTACCCATCATGGCTGGTGAAGCACATAAATTGGCACATATCGAAGTGAAATTGAAAGGGGTAACCGCAAAAACAAATCCTTCCAATGGACGATATTCTAATCGATTCCACATACCTGGATTAGACGCTGGTTGCTCTTTGTATAAATCAGTCATGTACTGCACATTGAACTTAAAGAAGTCGATCAACTCACAAGCAGCATCTATCTCAGCCTGCATGACATTCTTGCTTTGAGCCAACATGGTGGAGGCATTTAAGATATCTCGGTACGGGCCTGCCAATAAATCAGCCGCTTTCAAAAAGATAGCAGCTTTTTCTTCCCATGGTAAAGCCTCCCATTTAGGCTTAGCTGCTAATGCAGCCTCAATGGCCATTTGTACATGGTTGGCATCTCCTTTGGAATAGGTCCCTAACAAATGCTTACGCTCATGGGGTGGACGCATTTCAATTTTAGTATCCGTATGTATTTCTTGACCACCTATAACCATCGGGACATCAATGGTTCTACTTTTCATATCTTTTAGGGTCTTTTCAATACTTATTCTTTCTACACTTCCTGGTGCGTATGCTTTTACGGGTTCGTTAGCAGGCGCAGGAACGTTATAAAATGCATTGGCCATAATTTTTCTTTGATTTTGTTTGAACTGCAAAGATACGGTTTACAATACACTTTTTTTGTGACTCCTTTTACAAGGATAATAGCTAAAAAGAAAAGGCTCGAGTGGTATACCGCTCGAGCCTTCAAAATCTTAAAACAAAAAACTAATCAATCAATTCCTTAATATGATCTTCTAAAATGTATTCATCACCCTCCACATAACCTGAATGGGTGTATACAATATTACCTTTTTGATCTACCAACACAGTGTAAGGTACCGTTTGAAAATTCATCATACGCTTTAAATCTTCATTGGTATCCAACAATACATCATAATCCCACGCTTGGCCGTCAACATAAGTTTTTACTTTCGACACATTTCGAACATCATCAATAGAAATAGCTACTAGCTCCATGTCGTAATCATCTTGCCAATCTTCATACATATAGGAAATATTATTTAACTCCTTTTTACAAGGCGAACACCATGTCGCCCAAAAACTAAGTACAGTAATCTTTCCATTGTCACCGTAATCAGCGACATTAACCTTTTTACCGTACATATCATTTAAACTTAAGTCGGGCAGTTGCTTTTCAGAAAAAATCTTTTTAGCAGCTCCATCCTGGGCATGCATGCTAAAAGTGAACAATAAAGACAGGCTAAAAGCGAATATTAATTTGAAATATGTTTTCATAAATAGATGATTATTTGCTGTTGACATGACAATCATTATGCCAGTTTAGAATATTATGGGTTTTCTTTTGTTATCGAAGCTAATATCTTAAATTTACGGGCTAATTAACCCGATTTAATGAAAAAATTATTCACCATTGCAATTTTTCTTATTGCAATATGGCCCACAGTATTTGCTCAAGGTTACATTTCAGGAGATTTAGAGCTAAGAAACGACTATTACGTCAAGGACAGTACAATTGGAGCTTCTGGAACGAATCATTATGATGATTTAAAGTCTTCGGCTGATAGCTGGCTATCTTTAAATTACACCAATGAAGACTGGGGCTTCCGCACGGGTGTTCGCCTAGACATGTTTTTAAACTCGCGATTTCACAATCCCAATGACGATGCCTACACAGATTTTGGTGTTGGTCGGTGGTTTATCGAAAAAGATTTTCACAAGTTAACACTTACAGGTGGTCATTTTTACGACCAGTTTGGCAGTGGCATTACTTTCCGGGCATTTGAAAATAGATTTTTGGGTATTGATAATGCTATATTTGGTGTTCGAGCGAAATATGAATTCAATGACAATTGGTTTGCTAAAGCCTTTGTAGGTGTTCGAAAAAACCGGCTGAGTTTTTATAAACCAATTATTAAAGGAATTAATGCTGAAGGATACATCCCTTTAGGTGATAAAGTTAGCTTAACACCTGGTGCAGCAATTGTAAACCGAACCATTGATGAAGAATCAATGTCCATCATAGCCAATGTGATCAATAGCTATGAGTTAGCTGACCGATTCGTTCCGAAATACAACACCTACCTTTTCTCCCTATACAACCGGTTGAATGTAGGCAATTTCACTTGGTTTATCGAAGGGGCGTTCAAAACACGTGAAGCAATTAACGATCCTTTGAATAGATCAGTTGTTGATCCCTTGTTTGTGGTTTATGCGGATAAACCTGGAAATATCGTTTACACCAGTCTTACCTATTCAAAAAAAGGATTCGGAATTACAGGGCAGTTTAAAAGAACTGACAATTTCCAATTTAGAACTTCTCCGGAGGATAACGAAACGCTGATTAATGGAGCACTAAACTTTATTCCACCAACCAACAGACAAAATTCCTTACGTTTGCCTGCTCGATACCAGCCAGCATCGCAAGAAATTGAAGAAACGGCTTTTTCCCTCGACGGAACTTTCACCCCAAAGAAGGGAATCACTTTTAATTTTAGCTTCTCAGAAATTCATCGCAATACCATTGATTTAGAGACCTACGCGGCAGACAATCTTTTTAGAGAAATATACTTTGACAACGAATGGAAGATAAGTAAGAAAGTAAAATCATTACTAGGAATTCAGTTTGTTCAGTACAATCAAGAATTCTACGAAGGACCTGCAAACCTGCCAACCGATGTACAGGTTTTCTCGCCCTTTATTGAATTAACTTACAAAATTGACCGCAAAAAATCTATCCGATTTGAAGGACAGTATCAAAGCGCTCAACGCGACTTTGGTCAGTGGCTCTATGCTTTAGTTGAATTTAATGTTGCACCTAAATTCTCCCTTTCCGTTTCGGACATGTGGAACTTTAAACCAGGCCCAAACAAATCAAGTAAAAATGAACACTATTATTCGGTTTACACTTCTTACACAGAAGGGCCTCATCGATTTTTTATATCTTACGTACGACAAGTTGAAGGAATCGTGTGTACTGGAGGAATTTGTAGACTGGAACCCGCGTTTAATGGTGTAAGAGCTGGACTAAATACTAGCTTTTAAAAAATGGAAATGATGAAAAAAATATTCTTTTTTGTTGGCCTTGCGCTCTTTCTCTATGCGTGTGAGGAAGAAGGGCCATTTATTAATTTTGAGGAAGACCAAGAAACCTTGGTAGATACTACATATATTTCAACAACACCCATTGCTGCTGTCAATAAGAATGTTCTTTTTGAGGAATTCTCGGGTGTGCGTTGCTCCAATTGCCCACTGGGCAATGCAGTTACTAATGACCTGTATGCTACGCTTGGAGACCGATTTGTTCCCGTTACAGTTCATAGCGATTTTCTCGCACTGCCCTATGGCAATGATCAGGATTTGCGGAATGCCGATGCCAATGAATTAGCGGCATCACTCGGACCCGTGGGAATCAAACCCTCGACATTTATCAATCGGAAAATTATTGGAGGAATTCGATTACAACAAGCACCCGCGACTTGGGAGGGATTGGTTGATGATGAGTTAGCATTGGCTTCATTTGTTGACATGAATCTTGAGATTGTAAGTGCCGATGAAGCAGAACGGACGGTTCGTTACAGAATTACGCTAAGCTATAATGCCGATGCCCCGAGCCACAATATGGGTTTTTACCTCACTGAAAGTGAGATTATTGCCGAACAACTTGACGGCAGCGTAAAAGATAGCAATTACGAGCATGAGTTTGTACTAAGAAAATCCATCACGCCAGTGATTGGTACGAGCGTGGGAACGGACATCTCGGCTAACACAGTAATTATCAAAGAGTTTGAAATAGATATCGATGATTATGACTCGGATGAAATCTGGGTTATGAATCATATGTATATTGTGGCCTTCATTCGTTTAGATAATGATGATATCGAAACGGCAACCATGGTCGAAATTATTCCTTAAAGAAAGTATTTAAGTCGATGAAGGCATCATACAACTGGTTAAAAGAACTACTGGATATCAATCATACTCCCGAAGAGCTCGGAGAAATATTGACCAATACAGGCTTAGAGGTTGAGCACATTGAAACCTTCTCATCCATCCCTGGTGGTCTAAAAGGTTTAGTAGTTGGCGAGGTTTTGAGTAAGAAAAAACACCCCAATGCCGACAGACTTTCTGTTGCCCAAGTAAATGTGGGTGGTGAGGCCCCATTAAATATTGTTTGCGGAGCAAGTAATTTGGATGTGGGTCAAAAAGTAGTTGTGGCAACCGTTGGAACAACCATTCATCCAACAAACGGTGAGCCTTTTAAAATTAATAAAGCTAAACTTCGCGGAGAACTTTCCGAAGGTATGATTTGCGCCGAAGATGAAATAGGTTTGGGCACAGACCATGAAGGTATTATGGTTCTAGATGCCTCTGTTCCTATTGGTACGAAAGTTAGCGAGTTATATAACATCCAGGAAGACTTTGTTTTCGAAATTGGCTTAACGCCCAATCGAACGGACGCCATGGGACACATTGGCATAGCTAAAGATATCGCTGCTGCACTGAATGCACACAATAAGGAAAAACTTCAGGTGAAAACTCCTGAGGTGAAAGTGCACAGTTCAGGCAATGAAATAGATTTTACTGTACACATTGAAAATACAGAGTCTTGCCCTCGTTATGCTGGAGTCGTTTTAAAGAACCTAAATATAGCAGAATCGCCGGATTGGTTAAAAAACAAATTATTAGCCATTGGAATTCGACCAATCAACAACGTAGTTGATATTACAAACTATGTTTTGAAAGAATTTGGACAAGCCTTGCATGCCTTTGATTTGGAAGCGATCCCACAGCATGAGATTCGTGTAAAAAATATGCAGGAGGGAAGCTCATTCATAACCCTTGACAAAGTAGAAAGAAAGCTAAGCGCTAATGATTTAATGATATGTAACGCCAGCGAAGCGATGTGTATGGCGGGAGTTTTTGGCGGTGCAGATTCAGGAGTTAAGCCATCGACAAAAGCCATCTTCTTAGAAAGTGCTTATTTTGATAGCGCAAGTATCCGGAAAACCTCCACTCATCATGGCTTGAGAACTGATGCTGCTCAACGGTATGAGAAAGGGGCAGATATTTCTATGGTCATTCCAGCGTTAAAACGTGCAGTGCAGTTGATGGAAGAACTTGCTGGCGCTCAAGTAGCCAGTCGGTGGATTGATGAATACCCGAAAAAAATGGAGAAAGTGAAAATCACTTTGCGCTTAAGTAGGCTTCGAACTTTATCTGGTCATGATTTTTCTTTAAATCAAGCGAAAGCGATCTTGCAAGACTTGGATTTTGAAATTCTTGAGAGCAGTGAGGAAGAAATTCTTCTCTTAAGTCCATATTCGCGCGCAGATGTTACAAGGGAAGCTGATGTAATCGAAGAAGTCATGAGAATCTATGGGTTTAACCATATTACGGTTCCATCCATGGTGAAATCAACCCTTTCATTTCATGAGGGGATCAACAAACATGAATTCAAGGAAAAAATAGCGCATGTTTTGAATGGCTTTGGATTCTCCGAAATCATGACTAACTCAATCAGTCAATCCAACTATTACGAGCGAAAGGAAGATCTGGTTATGCTCCAAAACAGCATGACTTCTGAACTTGACTGTATGCGGCCTTCATTAGTGGCTGAGGCTTTACAGGTAATTCAGCACAATATCAATCGAAAACTAGATTTGTTGAAATTTTTCGAGTTTGGGCACACCTACAAAGCGGATTTAAGTCAGGAAGAGTTTCTTGCAATTTATTACTCGGGTGATGTATTGGAATCAAACTGGTTTAATAAGAAAGAAAAGTCGAGCATATTTCATTTAAAAGGAATAATTGATGCCTTGCTTAAGCATTTCAAACTTCAAAAATTAGAGATAGAAAGCAATGAGGATTCATTAAAATATTCTTACCTAAAAGAAGTGTTGGTTGAGTTAAGAACACTGAAAGAATCAGAAACTGAGGCTTTTGACATCAATCAAGATGTTCATATGGCGACATTCCACTTAGACAAAATTATTGAGCTACTCTCTAACGATTCGATTCGATTTGAATTAATACCAAAGTTTCCAAAGGTAAGCCGAGATCTCGCTGTAGTATTGGACGAAAGTATCGAATTTGAGGCTTTGCGTGCCAAGATTCACGCCCATTCTGGTAAGCTATTGAAAGAAGTAAACTTGTTTGATGTTTTCCGAAGTGAAGAAAAAGTAGGCACAAACAAAAAATCATATGCCTTAAACTTTCAGTTACTCGATAGAGAAAAAACCTTAACAGATAAAGAAATTGATCACACGATGCAAAAAATTATACGTGTGATTGAAAATGAGTTTAATGCAACAATACGAAGCTGATGAGCAGTTATGCGTCTAGATTAATAGTCATTCACAACCAAGTAAAGGAGTTACTTGAAGAAAATGCACGCCTCAAAAATGATAAAAATGATTTGAATAGTATTAATTTAGCCATGAAGAAAGAACTCGAGGATAAAAACAAAGCAATTGAGGACTTGACGCAAAAAATTCAAACGCTTAAATTAGCAAAAAGCATCAGTGGAGATGAAAAACCACAAGAAACAACAGAATTAAAACGTAAGATAAACGACTATATAAAGGAAATCGACCGGTGTATTGCCTTGCTTAACGAGTAAAAATGAGTGAAAATACAGCAGACATTATAAACATCAATGTGATTATTGCAGATCGCCCTTACCCCTTAAAAATTAAGAAGAGCGAAGAAGAAGATGTACGTAGTGCTGCGCGTGAAATCAATGAAAAAGTTAAGCAATATCAGCAAGTATATGCCGCGAAAGACAAACAGGATTACTTGGCCATGAGTGCGTTAATGTACGCGGTTCAGCATATTGAAAATCAAAAAAAAACTAAAGACGAGAGTTCTCATTTTGAAGAGGAACTTTCCAAATTAGAAAACACACTCAAGCCTTAATACTGCGCCTTTCCCTTAGTCTTTTCTCTTACTTTATTTTTTAACTTTTAAATAAAGTACAATGACAATTACTATTACCGTTGCAATTATAGCTGCTCTGGGCAGCCTTGCAACAGGCTTTATTGTAGGCAAAACAATGACAAAAAGTAAAGCCAAGGAAATCGATGAAGCCGCCAAAAAAGAAGCGGAGTTAATTATTAGCAAGGCAAAAACTGAAGCGGACTCTTTCTTTGAAAAAGCGAAGGCCAAGTCTGAAAGTATTAAGCAAAGTAAAATACTAGAGACCAAAGAAAATTTTATTCAGAAAAAAGCACAATTCGAACAAGAAACAAACGAGCGCAACGAACGACTTAGAGAAAGGGAACAACAACTCAAAGACAATCAAAAAAATATTAGTAGAAAGATTGAAGAAAATTCCCGGAAAGAGAAAGAGATTGAATCGATACGAACTGAGCTTAATGAGCAGTTGGAATTAATTGCTATCAAGAAAGAAAAGGTAGATAAAGAGCATAGTGAGTTTGTTAAGAAACTAGAACAAATTTCTAACCTTTCTGCTGCTGACGCTAAAGAACAGCTAATCGAAACCTTGAAAAAAGAAGCAGAAACAGATGCCATGTCGCATATCAAACAAATCATGGATGATGCAAAAGCTAAGGCAAACAAGGAAGCTAAAAAAATAGTCATCCAAACGATTCAGCGAACAGCCGCAGAGCATGCTATAGAGAATACAGTATCTGTTTTCAATTTAGAATCTGATGATCAGAAAGGACAGATTATCGGTAGAGAAGGTAGAAACATTCGAGCTATTGAAGCAGCTACGGGCTGTGAGATTGTTGTAGATGACACACCAGAGGCGATAGTAATTTCAGGCTATGACCCTATTCGAAGAGAAATTGCGCGTTTGTCTCTTCAAAAACTTACCGCTGATGGTAGAATCCACCCAGCAAGAATTGAAGAGGTAGTACAAAAAACTACGAAACAACTGAATGATCACTTGATGGAGATAGGCGAACGCACCGTCATAGATATGGGCATATCGGGTATGCATCCAGAACTAGTGCGCTACGTTGGACGTATGCGATTCCGTTCGTCTTATGGACAAAATCTACTACAACACTCCAGAGAGACAGCCAACTTATGCGCTACCATGGCAGCAGAGTTAGGCTTAAATGTAAAACTCGCCAAGCGAGCAGGATTACTGCATGATATTGGAAAAGTGCCGGATGAAGAAAGTGAATTGTCTCACGCATTATTGGGAATGAAGCTATGTGAAAAGTATGGCGAACATCCTGCAGTATGTAACGCAGTGGGTGCCCATCACGATGAAATTGAAATGCGCTATGCTATTTCTCCAATCATTCAGGCCTGCGATGCTATATCAGGTGCTCGTCCTGGAGCAAGAAGAGAAATCATGGAAAGCTACCTCGAGCGAATTAAAGAACTCGAAACGCTTGCGATGGAATATGAAGGTGTAGAGAAAGCTTATGCTATTCAAGCCGGTAGAGAGCTTCGTGTAATCGTTGAAAGTGGAAAGGTAGATGATAAGCGCTCTGAAGAGTTATCATTTGAAATATCTAAGAAGATTGAGGATGAAATGACTTACCCGGGACAAGTGAAGGTAACTGTTATTAGAGAAATGCGCTCAGTATCCGTAGCACGTTAATTATTTTCTTATGCAAACAAAATTCATTTATGCACTAGTGCTTTTTGCACTAGTGTCTTGCAATAATCAAGCTAATCAGGATTCAACTAAAGAAACCACTGCCAAGTCAACCGAACTAGAAGTAAGGGAGTATTTCCTTACTCGAGAAAAAATTAATACGCTTTTCATTAATGCTGATGGGCTTGAAGCCACGATGTATAATTCCGGAGCGAGTTTTTCGGTTTCGGACAGAGATAATGTAGCAGCTTTTGTTTCCCTTATCCAAGCAGCATCTCCTTCTTCAAGAACACAAAATCAAGTTGGGCATATCTTATTTTTATCTGCTGGACAAAAACTTGCCTTATGCAATGTGTACAACAATGGATCGGAAGTGTACATGCTATATAAAGATGACGCTACTGATGAAGCATACTTTAACCTTTTAACTGGCAAAGCGAAGGAACTATTCACTGGCGTTAAAGTACAACCAAAAGCAGAATAGTTAAGCCTCTTTCCATTGAATAGATGAATAGAGATTAGATAGCTTTGATATTGAATTCAAATTAAGGCTAAGCATAATTTAAAGCGAGCAATACTGATGAAACATTCAAATTACAAGCAGATTATTAAGGGACTGATACCAGCAATCTTCTAGAGTAATAGACAAAAAAAATGCCCCAATTTAATCGGGGCATTTTTATTTTTAAATTTAATTCTCTCTACTTGTGGTTCACTACGAACTGCTTAGATGAACTAGCATTTTCTGTTTCAAC
>JAFMKE010000073.1 GCA_017853115.1 Verrucomicrobiota bacterium | reverse complement strand
AAGGTGGCATCGAAGAAGTGATTGAAGCCGGTGAGAAAATGTTAGCAGAAAGTAAGTAAGCTAGTCATTAGTTGTTGGTCATTAGACTTTAGACTACTTAACTAATTGCATGGCAGATTTTAACTTTGAAGAACTAAAAGTTTATCAATTTGCCCTTCAAATAGTTGACAAAGTTTATGATACAACTAATAGCTATCCGGAAAGTGAAAAATTTGGTTTGACATCGCAGTTTAGGAGAGCTGCAGTTTCAATACCACTAAATATAGCAGAAGGATCTGGGAGTACGAATAAAAACTTTATTAGGTTTTTGGAAATAGCTCAAGGTTCAGTGAGAGAATGTGTAGTTTGTTGCTCAATATCTAAACGAAGAAAATATATCTCGGATGAATTAGAGAATGAATTGAGGGATGAACTGCAAGTGATAGCTAAAATGATTAGTAATTTGAAAAAGTATTTAAATAAAGACTAAAGTCTAACGACTAAAAAACTAAACTTATGCAAGTTGATATTCTTACTCCAGAGTCAAAACTTTTCAGCGGAGAAGCCAGTAGTGTTATCTTACCTGGGATTTCAGGCGACTTCGAATTACTTGAAAATCACGCACCTGTTATTGCGGCCTTAAAAAAAGGAACAATCGTTTTAACAAGCAAAGAAGGTAAGAAAAATGTCGAAATTGAAGATGGCTTTGTAGAATGTATACAAAATAAAGTAAGTGTTCTTATTGGTGGGGGCAGTGTTAACTAGTCAAATGAATAAACCAAATGAAAGGCTTACTTCGCGTAAGCCTTTTTTGTTAATAATCTTAATGCTATGTTAATTGTGGGCTTCCCACTACTTATGTATCTTTAACCTAGAAAACTGACTAGCTATGCATATTCGACTACTAATAATCCTAATATCTCTTATATTTTTTACGAAGGAAGCCTGGTCTCAATGCCTCGAAATATCTAGTGTTTTTGTGAATGCTTGTACAGAAGGAACTGGCAGTACCAACTGTACACAAGAAGGACCGAATGAAATGTTCACATTTACTGTTGGTTCATCTGATTTGTTTGTCGGCAATGTTTCCGTTAACTGGCCCAATAACACCTTCCAAGGTTTTTGTAATAGTGCGGTTACTGCGTTAAAGACAGACACTTTAAATAACACCATTACCTCCTCTTGTGGTATCTTATTAGAACCTTTAACGGATACTTTGCCAGCTGGATCCAATGTAATCGTAATTACTTCAACTGATTTTTGCGCAAGTGCGAATTCCTTTTCGGGTTTAGCTGACACCATGTACATCTTGTATCAATGTGCGGGTAACACCGCTGGTCACTTTGCAAATTCTCCATCTGGAACGCGAACTTTGGAAGTCACGGTTACAGGCCCTTGCACGCAAGTCGAGTCAGTTACTTATGATGGGGCAATTCCAAATACCGATGGAGCTACTGCTTTCTTTGATGCTGCTGGAAACGTATCCTATGCAGTCCTTGGGTGTAACGCGCCAGTTGTAAGTTTAAGCGCCGATTGGAGTTTTACGAATGAAATATGTAATGACTATGGTTTAGTAAACCTTGATTTATTACTGTCCGGAAATGCTACATTAGGTGGCACATGGTCAGGCCCAAGAGTTACCGGAAATACCTATAATCCCTCTGGATACCTGGGTTTAGATTCCATAAGCTATAGCGTTACAGGAACTGGTGCTTGTACCGACACCCTAGACTCCACTATTGTGTTCAATGTGACTCAAGTAAATACTGGATTAGCAACGCTACAATCTTGCGATTCAGTTTTTATCAGCGGAACCTGGTATTCAAGTTCAACCACCTTCACAGAAACTATCCCAGGCATTGGCTTCTCGTGCGACTCCTTAGTTAACTATACCATAGTTATAGAGAATGCTATAGTAGACTCTTCTTATCTCAGTGGGTGCGGAAGTGTAACTTTTGCAGGCAACACCTACACAACAGACACCATTCTCCGTGACACTATTTTTGGCAGTAGCGGTCCAGTTGTAATCGATACAATTTTAAGTACGGGTTTTGAAGATGCTGAAGGATGGGTTGATCACAGCTCGGGAAACTGGACGCAAGTTGATGCAAATGGAACATGGACAGCTGTTGACATGTACGCCAATCAATTTAACCCAAACAACGGCATAAGAAATGTGGGAATGAATACTGTGGGTGATTATTTAGAATTTCCGCCGGTAAACAACCCTCAAACGCTCTACTATTATGATAGACTAAGTAGTGCACCAACAAGTTTCAACGAGCTTTCAATCCAATACTTTGATGGAAGTGTTTGGCAAACCATTGCCACGGATAGCTGCGGCCATACAGACTATCGATTGGTTACCATAGATGTAAGCGCTTTATCTGGACAAAGTAATGTGATTTTTAGAATTTTCCGATCTCAAGATAATCGCTCGGCATATATTGATGATATCGTAATTGTGGGAAGTACCACGGGTGGCGGATCGAATTGCGATAGTATAGCCATTACAAATATTGACATATTGAATCCAGCCACAGGAACAGACACAAGAACGGCGTGTAATTCTTACACCTGGATCGATGGAAATACCTATAGCGCTAGTAATAGCAGTGCCACATTTACTATTGTTGGTGGTGCTGCGAATGGCTGTGATTCACTAGTGACACTTAATTTGACAATTAATATTGCGGTGAATAGTAATAATCCCGGCAATCCATTCGTCATTTGTGATACGAATGACTCCATACAATTACCCGGAGGAGATTTTGCGAATACTGCAGGGACGTTTATAGATACCTTGGTTGGGGCAGCAAGTAATGGATGTGACAGTATTGTAACCACCATAGTTCAAACACAAAGCTGTGGTTGTTTCTTCGACGACATCAGCAAAACTTTTTGGATTAGAGCGGATACCCTTCTGCAAAATGGCGCTACACCAGTTACGAGTGGTACAGCAACGCAATGGGGCAATATTGTAAACAATCCATTAGTTCCAAACTTGAATGGATTAGCTGGAGGTGGAACCCGGACAATCATTCAAAACGAACCGAGCTTTAACTTTAATAGCACCATGGATTTTACCAATGCTGGTTTTAATCGTGGTGGATTACCAAATAACGCCATACTCGATCCAAACGAAGGATCAATGTTTGTGGTTTCAACCCAAGCTGGCTTATCATTCAGTTTTGTGGTCGGAACAGCTTCAACTGGAGTTTGTGGTGGAAATCGCTGTAGTTCTGGATTCAGAGGTAACCGTAGTGAGTTTGGCGGGGCAAATGCCTTATTTAATGCTGGGGCATCAACTAATGCCGGAGTAGCGAATGTACTAGGTATGCGCGGAAACGCAAACGCACCAACCCAGGATAACACGATTAACGGCATACAAGGCTCAAGCACGAACGCAACAAGTATACCTCCTTCAACGGGCACTGTCAATTACACCGTCGGTGTAGGTGTCTGGCCAGGCTTCGTAATGACTGGTCGTGTGGCTGAAGCGATTTCTTTCAATCGTGAACTGACTCAAAATGAATACGAAATTGTTGAATCCTATTTAGCTGTTAAATATGGTGTTAGCTTAAATCACAGCTATTATGCGTCCAATTACACAGGAGCAAGTGGAAACATTCCATTTGTATATGGATTGGGATATGACAATAATATCGGAGGAATTGGTCGTGACGATTGCTTTGATTTGGAACAAATAATCTCACATAGCGTTGCTCCCTCTGCTATTGTTACCATTGCACTTACTGATAATGGTGGTAGCTTCATAGCACCAAATGGTTTCGACAACAATTTAGAATTCCTGACATGGGGGCACAATGGTGGGCCAGCTGATTTCTCATGCAGTACTAACACACCTGCAGGGTTTAACCAATTATATAATAGAGAATGGTTAAGTCAACAAACGGGTGTTGTTGGAAATACTTCGGTTGCTTTCAACATAACCAACGCTGGATTAACAGGACCTGCAACTGATTACGCTTTAGTAGTTGATACAGATGGTGACGGCATGTACGATGATGAAACGCCGATAGTAGGTACAGTAGTAGGCAACGAACTAGTATTCGACAATATAGACTTTGACAACGAAACCTTTACACTTGTTGCTAATTCTAATGTAGAAGTAACAATCTTTGATCAATTCTGCAACGATAGCACCTATACCTTGCCCAGTGGTCAAGTGGTGAATACACCAGGGACTTATATTGACACCTTGACAAGTGCTTCGTCTTGCGATAGCATTGTTACCACCATTCTTTCAATTACCATTTGTACTTGTGATTTCGATCTTGGCCCAGACACTAGCTTCTGCCAAGGCGAAAGTCTTTTACTTAACGCTGGCTCAGGATATGACAACTACCTTTGGCAAGATAACTCAAACGCTCAAACCTACTTAGTCAATGCCACAGGAACGTATTATTGCACAACTACATTTATAGATTCTTCCGACAACCTTGTAGTTAACGGAGATTTCGAGCAAGGGAACATTGGTTTCACTACTGACTATGGACCAGGCGTCGGTGGCGCTTTTGGATTGCTAACCAATGCAGGAACCTACGCGATAAATACCAGTCCATCCAATGTACATAACAACTTCTTCAGTTGTGTAGACCATACAAGTGGAACCGGAAATTTAATGATTGTAAACGGATCGAACGTTCCTAATACGGATGTATGGTGCCAGACCATAACCGTTAGCCCGAACACTGACTATCTATTCTCCGCTTGGGTGATTAGTTTAGAAACTACGAATTCGAGCAACGTAGCCACATTAAACTTTAAAATTGATGGAGTACAGTTTGGTACAGACTTTTCCCCTTCTCTAATCGGCTGCGACTGGCAACAGTTTTCAGCTACGTACAATTCAGGATCAAACACCTCTATAGAAATATGTATAGAAAGTGATGTGATCTCTGGAAATAATGACTACGGAATTGATGACATATTCTTCACACCCTTCTGTAACTATACAGACACCATCAATGTAACAGTTAATCCTTTCCCAACACCTGACCTAGGTGCAGATATCGACATCTGCCAAGGTAATGATACCTTGCTTGATGCTACTACAAGCAATGCATCCTACTTATGGCAAGATGGAACTACGAATACATCAACATTGCTTGCTCAAAATGCAGGTTTGTATTGGGTCGATGTAACGGTTGACGGTTGTACAGGCAGAGATTCTGTGAATATATTTGTCAACCCTATTTTCACAGAAAATCGAACACTCAACATTTGTGCGGGTGATAGTCTTTTCCTTGAAAACGCATGGCAAAATACAAGCAGCACCTATGTAGATACCTTCTCCTCGACCAACAATTGTGACAGTATTGTGATTACTGATTTGTTTGTAATTAACCCTTTGCTTACTGCTGACACATTAATTGTTTGTGCCAATGAACTACCCGTTAGCATTTTTGGCAATGGGGAAAACGCACCGGGAATATACACTGATACCTTGGAAAGTGCACTCGGGTGCGATAGCCTTATAGCTTCTGTAGCATTAGTTGTTAATCCAAATCCATCCATTTCATTGGGCAGCGATACAACAGTAAACGCAGGAGTGAACTTAACTATCAATGTTGACAATCCAAACCCGAATGAAAGCTATACATGGATAAATGACTTAGGAGAAAGCTTCTTTGGCCCATCCATTACAGCAAATACTACTTCGACGGCTGAATACACCCTGACCGTAACCAATGAATTTGGTTGTTTAAACTACGACACCATTAAGGTGACGGTTAATCCTCTCGAGGAGACGTTATTACTTTTACCAACGGCTTTTAGTCCAAATGGTGATGGAATAAATGATATTTTCAGAATAGCGAATTTCGAAGAATTTGAAAACTATATCCTGCGAGTATATAATCGCTGGGGCGGACTATTGTACGACAATCAAGGATTCAATGTAGGCTGGGATGGCAGCTATTTAGGCGTAAAACAAAATATAGGTGTGTACTCCTACTACATCGAAGCACAGCCAATCAATGGCGCTTCAATAATGAAAACCAGCGGAACAGTAAGTCTAATCCGGTAATCCACTCATTGGCATAAAACATTATAATCGCATGAACTATGTTTGAAAAAACATCGATTCATGCGATTTGTATTTCTGGCCATTTTAGTCCTGCTATTTGATTTAATTTTTGCTCAACATAATGGGGCCAAAGAAGGAGGCATGGGCGGAGTAATGAGTACAAACACGAGTGTTTTTTGTGCCGCTTATTCCCCTGCCGCAGCAGGATTTAGCACCAATAGCCAGTTTGGGGTAAACATTCTTAATCACGGCGCATTTAATGATTTTTACACGGGAACCATTGCCGCTATCCACCACTCTTCACGTGGCGTTTTTTCTTATACCTTGCAATCTTTCGGAATTAAAAACTTCCGGGAAACAAACTGCGGTTTGGGTTATGCTAAAAAACTGATTGATACATGGAGTGTGGGCATACGAGCCAATTGGCATCTCATACGAATACCGAATTATGGAAAGAAGCAAGTGGTAAGCTTTGACTTAGGTTCCCTATATCAAATAAGTAAACAAGTGCAAATAGCCTTAACCATCCGAAATCCAGTCAAACATCCCTTAGAAAAACAGTTCAGCTCTTCCCGAAGTAGTTCAATAGTAATAGGTGCAGCCTTCCAACCCACGGATAAAATATACCTGGCTTGTGATTTGAACAAAATCTTAGGAGAAGGCATACGCTGGCATATGGGCATGAATTATACCATGCACCCGATGGTAGAAGTGCGAACAGGTGTTTCGATGAAACCATACAGCATTCATGGTGGAATTGGAATAAACTGGCAAAAATGTCAATTTTCCTATAGCTCTTCGTGGCAAACTTCCATAGGCTTTTCCTCTCAAATCTCCTTAAGCTATGACCTCATCCCTAGCAAGACCGAGCAAAGCAATTAACAAAGATGTGCTGAGCATCCTACTTTGCCTAAGTATGTTCTGTTCAACTCAAGGCCAAATCTCCCAGCTTGAATTCAATCAAGAAAATGATGGCGTAAATATGGCCTTTGCAGAACAAGAAGAGTGGCTGCAAAATCTTCAGAAAAACCCTTTAAACCTCAACAAAGCCTCTATTGGTGAACTAAGAGATTCAAGAATTCTCTCGGAGCAACAAATCGCAGATTTATTCTTCCATATCAAAGTGAATGGGCCGTTAATGAGTATTTATGAACTACAAGTAATTCCATCTTGGGCTAAGCTTAATCTACCCAAGATTAGCAGTTTCTTTCATGTCAATAATGATCTGCAAAGCTATAATGTCAGTTTAGGCAAATTACTTATTCAAGGAGAGCACCAAATCATCATGCGTTTTGGACAGCAATTCCCGAAAAAATCGGGATATGCTTCGAATAACTATCTCGGTAATCCGAGTCAAATCTTCATGCGATACAAATACAATTACAGCAATAAATTATACTACGGTTTTTCGGGAGAAAAAGATGCTGGTGAACCCATGTTCGGGACACAAAACAAACTTGGCTTCGATTTTTACTCGGCTCATTTATTTTGGAAAGTTAATCGGAAACTACACACACTAGCCATAGGGGATTACCACCTCAATCTTGCTCAAGGACTTACGGTGTATACCGGATTTGGGTTTAATAAATCAACAGACCAAAGCAACATTAAAAAAGGAGGGAATACTCTTAAACCCTACAACTCAATTAATGAGGCCAACTTTCTGCGAGGCGCTGCTTTTACTTTTAGATGGAATAAGTCTTTTTTAACACCATTTTACTCGCACCGTCAAATTGATGCGAGTTTTCAATACACGGATAGTACACAATCCATTCTAAACAGCCTTAGACCTCAGTCTTCCGGTTATCATCGGACACTAAACGAACTAAACAATAAACGAAGACTTGGACACCAAGCGTACGGGGCAGAATATGTTTATGAAAACCTAAACATCACCGCAGGAGTTCGCTGGATACAACAACGATTTAGTCAGGCGATCAAGTTTCCCGAATCCCTTCATAACGCATTCGAATTTCAAGGGAAAACATTGAACCATATCAGTATGGATTACAGTTTTTCTTTTCGAAAAGCGCATGTTTTTGGAGAAACAGCAAGCAGCATTAACAAGACCAAGAGCAGCTTTGCAATCCTGCATGGTCTGAGCATGTATCCCCATCACAGTTTACAGTTAAATCTTTTACATAGATATTACTCGCCGTATTATACAATAAGTCCAGCACTCCAAGCCAATGCATTTGCAGAATCCACCAAGCCCATCAATGAACACGGGGTTTTTATGGGATTTAGTTTCAAGCCTAATCGCCGTTGGCAGTTTGCTGGCTATTTGGATTATTACAAGTTCCCTTGGTTAAGCTTCCAAAGCAAAAAACCCAGTGATGGCTTAGATTTCTTATGCTCTCTTGGATACCATCCTAACAAAAAAACAACATTCACTTTGCTATACAAACGGGAAGAAAAAGAAAAAAACACCCATATCATTCTGGGTCAAAACAATAGTTTCTTAATTACTGAACGAAACAAGCCATTCATCTATAACGCATTCACTTCAATTGACTTGTATGAGGAAGATAATCAACTGCTCCTCCGACCGCAAGCCAATCTTTCCAGACAACGCATCGAAGAAACCACTTTTATCACCCCACACATCAATCAAAGTATTCGAGTTCAATTGAGTTTTCAACCCGCCCGATATTGGACGCTAAACACCCGATTATCTTTTAGTTTCTTCAATGATCAGTTGCATTCCCCTAATCGCGGGACACTATTGTTTCAAGAAGTTAAATTTAAACACCCAGAACTACCGATAGCATTCAACGCAAGAATCAGTTATTTTGACATCCAATCTTTCGATTCACGCATATATACTTATGAAAGTGATGTTTTGTATCAGTTTAGTATTCCTTCTTTTTTCGACTCGGGTATTCGCTACTACTTGAATACTTCGCTCAAGGTCAGCGAAAAAATACAAATCTGGATGCGATTCGCACATACGCATTACCTGCATATAAAAAGCAAGGGCAGTGGAAATGATGAAATACCTGGCAATCTATTATACGATTTAAAACTTCAGCTACGTTTGAGTTTTTAATTATCTTTAATCAAATCCTGAAAAGGAAAAGAATTAAACATTCAAATTCAGCAAGATGAAAAGAAAATTTTGGATAATAGTAGCTGCACTATCAGCCATTTACATATTCATTCCTGAACCAACCGATGTTATACCAATAGTAGGCTGGTTAGACGAAGCAAGTGCATTTGCTATTTTGACATATGCACTAAAGCAATTAGATATTCCTATTTTTAATAAAGTTTTTGGCAAGAAATCAGTGAAAACAAAACTATAATCATAAAAAATAACCAATGAAATATTTCTGTTTAATAGCTTTACTTGGAATCAGCCTTTCATCCTGTAAACAATGTGTAGAATGTAAGTACTCTACCTTGAAAGGTACGGAATCGGAAAGATTTTGCTCATCTACAAAGGAAGATCGTGAAGCTTTTGAACAGCGTATGGAAGAGGAAGCTGCCAATGCCAATAGCCAAGCCATTTGTACAAAAGAAAGATACTAGGTCAAATTGCTTAATCTTTACCTTTTCTTTAAATGAAAAAAGTTTTTAATTACCAATGGAATATCTATATTCA
>JAFMKE010000072.1 GCA_017853115.1 Verrucomicrobiota bacterium | reverse complement strand
GACGCTAACAGCACCTAGCACGCCATAGCTCGTATTGGCTTGCATTTTTAGTCTTGTGTTTAATCATATATTGGCTAACTTTAAAACATCAACGTTATAGTTAACCGCTACCGCGGCTAGCTATAAGGTTGGCAGTAAGCAAAAAAAGAGAAAAATTAATGGGAATAATAAGATTTTTACTTGCAATATCAGTGGTTATTGCACACACAAGTTCGTTGTATGGTTTCCGCCTTGTTGGTGGCCAAATTGCTGTTCAAGCGTTTTACATGATTTCCGGTTTTTATATGACACTCATTCTAAATGAAAAATATATAGGAACAAATAATTCGTATAAACTATTCATTACTAACAGACTATTAAGGCTATATCCAATATATTGGACGGTTTTAATAATTACCACTCTTCTTTCTGTAGGCGTATTTGTATTTTCATCAGGTCAATCTCTGGGAAGGCTTCAACCATATTATGATAACATTAATATAATGGATATGAAAAGCCTATTTTTTTAGTATTCTCAAATATTACAATGCTTTTCCAAGACATAGTAATGTTCCTAGGTCTAGACACAGCATCTGGCAATTTATATTTTACTGAAAATTTCCGACAAACAGCCCCACAGTTATGGACTTTTTTATTAGTGCCTCAGGCTTGGACTATCGGGATTGAGATAACTTTTTATCTAATCGCGCCATTCATTGTTAGAAAAAAAATAAAATTCATTGTCTTCTTATTACTAATTAGTCTACTTCTAAGAATATTTTTATATCAAAATGGCATGAAACATGACCCCTGGACCTATCGCTTTTTCCCTACAGAATTACTATTCTTTTTATTTGGAACTATAGCATACCACATGTACAAGAAATTAGATAAACTGAATTTCAAAGAATCCTATTTAAAAACAATCTATGGTTTAATCTTAGTTTTTACACTTTCTTATTCTTTCTTTTATATTCCTTACAAAATGTACGCTTACTTCCTAATATTCTTTTTAAGTATTCCTTTCGTCTTTATATTATCAAAAAAATGGACAAAAGATAGATATATCGGAGAATTATCTTATCCCATTTACATATCTCATATGCTTATATTAATGCTAGTTAGTTATTTAAAAATCCCCACAATAGGAAGTATTGGTCTAGTGACGATAATATTGACAACACTTTTTTCAGTATTACTTAATGAAGTTATAACCAAACGGATAGAGCGTATTAGACAAAATAGAGTAAAGCCAACTGCCAACAATGTATAAACGGCATTAAAACGACCGTTTATACTAATCGTTGTAGCCAATACAGGAAAAAGGCATCTACTCCCGAATAAACATATTGTAATAGAATCGCTAAGTTTTGAATCAAGTATAGGAGGAATGGAAAGCCATTCCTCCTTTTTTTTTGAAACAAAATCGACCTTTAACACAAATCCCAAGGTTCCAACACGAAAATTATTAGTTACTTTTAAGGACGCTAGAATCAGTCTGTTGCCTTCAAATCTGGTGCAGCAAAAATTTGTAACTTAGTAAGTTTTTAAATTAAATAAAGGTTTAAACATATTTAAATTTTAGCAAATGAATAATAAAATATTCTGTATTGGGTTGAATAAAACAGGTACTACAACTTTACATACAGCCTTCCAAATTTTAGGTGTATCGAGTGTGCATTGGAAGGATGAAAATGGAATTAAAATTGGGCCAACTATTGTCAACAACTTTAAAGAAGGAAATGACATACTGAAAGGATTAGACCATTATACTGCTTTTTCTGATTGGGGTAATGGAAAAAGCGCTGTTAAAATTTTTAAAGAGTTTGATAAGCAATATCCCGGAAGCAAGTTTATCCTAAACACGCGTAGTCTAGATAGTTGGCTTCTCAGTAGAGAAAAGCATGTAATTAGAAACCAAAAGCTAAAAGAAAAGTATCCGAATTCGGATATTACTTGGTTAAAAGTGGAGAGGAAGGAATGGACAAGATTCTACCAAGAATATCATGATACAGTTTTACAGTATTTCAAGGATAGAAAAAATGAATTGTTAGTTTTTGATGTAACTAGCGGAGATGGTTGGGAAAAATTATGTTCTTTTTTAAATCTGCCAATCCCGAATTCACCGTTTCCGAAAGCAAACGTTGCTCCTGACAAGCAAGGTTTTATTCAACGCTTCTACCACAGAATAATAAACAACTTAAAAATATTGGTTAAGAACATCTGAGGAATAAAAAATTTAAAAACGAAATCGTTTAAGTTAAATTCACTTAAATCAATTTACATCTACTAAAAATAATAGTCTTATTAAACTCTTAAGCGTGAAGGTTGAAATCGAACGTAAATTTTTAGTAAAAAACCAGGATTGGAAAAGGTTAATAGTGGAAAAACACACTATCCAACAAGGATACTTAAATGTAGATAAATCGTGCAATGTGCGCGTGAGGATAATGAATAATTTGGCATTCATAACCATCAAAGGCAAGCGTGTAAACACCGCAAGGCCAGAGTTTGAATATGAAATTCCGCTAAATGATGCTGAATCTATCTTAAAATTGAGTAAGACCTCCATTATCAAGAAAACAAGGTTCACCGTTAATCACCAGGGGCAAATTTGGGAAATTGATCAGTTTGAAGGAGATAATCAAGGCTTGGTGATTGCTGAGATTGAACTCAAGCAAAAAGATGAGGCAATTAGCCTACCCAACTGGATAGGAACCGAAATAAGCAATGACGAGAGGTTTTATAACCTTTCACTTTCAAGTAATCCCTTCAAAAACTGGAACTAAGCATCTTTAATGCTGAGCGTATTTTAAACCCGAATAGTATAAATAATATTACATACCATACAATCGAATGAATACGCTAAACTACATCTTTCTATTTTTAGCCTTAATAGCTGAAATTATTGGGACAATCGGCGGATTTGGTTCATCTGTATTTTTTGTTCCAATAGCTAATTTTTATTTCGACTTCGAATCCGTTTTAGGCCTTACCGCAATTTTTCACCTTTCAAGCAATTTGAGCAAAATTGTTTTGTTTAAGAAAGGACTTGACAAGCGCTTACTGCTGAATATGGGTATTCCATCCGTCCTTTTTGTTCTGCTTGGTGGAATATTAACCAAAGTATTTAACAATACATTTCTTGAAGTGTTTCTTGGAATATTTCTAGTCATCCTAGCTCTTCTCTTCCTCATAAAAAAAGAACTCGTCATCAATCCAATTCGACGAAATGCAATCATAGGTGGGAGTTTGTCTGGATTTTCTGCAGGACTTCTTGGAACTGGAGGCGCTATACGAGGACTAACTATGACAGCCTTCAACTTGGAAAAAAGCGTATTTATTGCCACCTCAGCTTTCATTGACTTTATGATAGATTTTTCACGGACCTTCGTTTACTATTTCAATGGATATATCCACAAACATGATCTGATTTATGTGCCCTTTTTATTCGTAATAGGGATTGTGGGAACAGCACTCGGAAAAAAAATACTCCAATATATCCCGCAGGATAAGTTTAAGAAAATTTCACTTAGTCTCATTTTGCTCATTGGACTTTTAACCTTATTCAAACTCTTCTTCAATCAATAGAAAATATACATTTCTGCTAAAGCGTGGTATTTGCGCTAACCTAATTTTTCCTATATTTAAAACTCAGCTCCTTCGCTCCTTATGCTTATCTATTGCACGTACTGTTCCGCCGAAAAACACCCAAGCAAAAAGCCAATTGCAGCCATCGATTTATATAAAAGCACCCGGATTCGAGAGGTCTATCAAATGGCATCTAAAGCCAATCTACCTTTTTTTGTTTTCTCCGGTAAACATGGGCTCATTGCATCCCATCAACCTGTAGCCTGGTATGACCACCTGCTGCAGAAGGAGGCTAGCTCTGCACATGCTGAATTCCTTGCAAAACAAATCCAATCATTCAACATCTCAGCAATTCATTTCTTCTCAAACTTCCCAGAAAACGATCCGCATTTACATACCTACATTGATTGTATCACCACAGCTTGTAAGTCATGCAACATACCCATCCAAGTTTCTATCCAAGCATTTAAAGATTGAGGTTTTGTCAGCCCCTACTGAGAACTTACATCTTAAACAAAATAGCTTTCCTCGTGTTAAGGTTTTAACACAAGTTTATGTCAATGGAAGTACAAGAGAAAGTGCAAATAGAACTAGAAGGTGATAATCACATCATGACAAGCATCGAGACGCCTATGCGCCATGACGCTTTCGAAAAAAGTGATGAAGAAAAGATTGAAATCATTCAAGATTGCTTTGCCGTAATCATGGAAACCCTTGGACTCGACCTTAATGATGACAGCCTAAAAGGTACGCCTTATCGTGTGGCAAAAATGTATGTACAAGAAATTTTTTCAGGCCTAAATCCAGTAAATAAACCTCAAGTATCTGTGTTCGATAACAAGTACGAATACAATAAAATGCTCATCGAAAAGAATATTCGCCTAGGTTCTACTTGTGAGCACCATTTTCTCCCAATTACAGGCCTTGCTCATGTAGCTTACATCTCCTCTGGTAAGGTGATTGGTCTTTCTAAAATCAACCGTATTGTCGATTACTATGCTAAACGTCCGCAGGTACAAGAGCGAATGACCGTTCAAGTATATAATGCATTAAAAGAAGAACTAAACACCGAGGATATCATCGTTGTGATGGATGCTGAACACCTCTGCGTATCAGCAAGAGGCATCAAGGATAACTCGAGTTCAACCGTTACGATGGAATACGGCGGTAAGTTCAATGAAGCAAACTACAGAGATGAGTTTTTGAGGCTGATTGAGAAATAGCTAAACCAAATGTTCAATGAATGGAGGTTATGAAGCCCCCTTTTTAGCCTTGCCTTTTTGTCATTAGCTTTTACTAATTTTATCCCCGATCAATAACCTACCTTCTCATGAAAAAATATTTCAGTTTAGTACTCCTATTATCTTGTCTATTCACTTTTAGCTTCAGTCAAAAGAAGAAAGAAAACAAGGAAGAAAAGAAAGATGATTTAAGCAGCATTTTCAGTGGCTTAACCTTTCGTCACATTGGACCAGCTTTTATGTCTGGAAGAATCTCCGATATTGTTATTCATCCTGACAATCAAAATACGTGGTATGTAACGGCTGGTTCTGGCGGAGTATGGAAAACAAATAATGCAGGTAACACATGGAGTTCAATCTTCGACGGTCAAAAGTCATACTCCATCGGATGTATTGCACTCGACCCCCAAAATCCGGAAATTGTATGGGTTGGCACGGGCGAAAATGTGGGTGGTCGCCACATAGGATATGGCGATGGCATTTACAAAAGTGAAGACGGAGGAGCATCATGGAAAAATATGGGGCTTGAAAAGTCAGAGCACATTTCCAAAATAATTGTGCACCCGAAAGACCATAACACGGTTTGGGTTGCTGCTCAAGGTCCTTTATGGAGTAAAGGCGGCGAACGTGGCTTATACAAAACTACTGACGGAGGAGAAACATGGACAAAGACATTAGGGGATGATGAATGGGTTGGAGCAACAGACATCTTAATAGACCCACGAAATCCTGAAATTCTTTATGCGGCAAGCTGGCAAAGACACCGAACAGTGGCGGGTTACATGGGTGGCGGTCCGGGAACGGCCATTTACAAGTCAACTGATGGTGGAGACAACTGGGAAAAACTTACTAATGGCCTGCCAACAAGCAATTTGGGTAAAATTGGCTTAGCTATTTCTCCTCAGCAACCAGATGTGGTTTACGCAGCTATTGAACTGGATAGACGAACAGGTGCCGTGTATAGAAGTCAAAACCAAGGAGCTTCTTGGCAGAAAATGAGCGATGCCGTATCCGGGGGAACAGGACCGCATTATTATCAGGAATTATATGCTTCACCGCATACCTACGGAGAGCTATACTTGGTGGATAATTACATGCAAATCTCTTACGATGATGGTAAAACTTTCGTGCGAATGAATGAGGACGAAAAGCACGTAGATAATCACGCGATTGCCTTCAAAGCCAATGACCCCAATTATATTTTAGTAGGTTGCGATGGTGGCCTATATGAGAGTTTTGATAAAACTAAAAATTGGAAATTTATCGATAATCTGCCGATTACACAATTCTACAAAATTGCTGTGGATGATGCCGAACCTTTCTACTATGTTTATGGCGGAACGCAGGATAATAATACACAAGGTGCGCCATCCAGAACAGATAATGTTCATGGAATTCGCAATGCAGACTGGTTTGTAGTACTTGGTGGTGATGGACATCAACCAGCAACCGAACCGGGCAACCCAAATATCGTTTACGCGCAATGGCAACAAGGAAACTTGACGCGTCACGACCGCCTGAGTGGAGAAAATGTTTACATCAAACCGCAACCCGAGCTGGGCGAAAAAACTGAGCGATATAACTGGGACGCACCAATCCTAGTAAGTCCACACAATCCTACAACCATCTATCACGCATCTTATCGCATTTGGAAATCTGAAGATCGGGGCGATTCATGGGAAACGATCTCAGGCGATTTAACCAAAAATATTGAACGAATTCAAACACCTTTTTACGGCGAAAAACAAAAATGGGATAATCCTTGGGATATTTACGCCATGTCGGACTACAGCACCATCACATCGCTTGCTGAATCGCCTATTCAAGAAGGCTTGATTTATGCCGGAACCGATGACGGATTGATCCAGGTAACCGAAGACGGTGGAGCTAACTGGCGAAAGGTTGATTTTGCCCAAATAGATGGCCTGCCAAATACCGCTTTTGTCAATGATATCAAAGCTGACTTGTATGATGAAAATACCGTTTATGCCGTCTTTGATAATCATAAATATGGCGATTACAACCCGTACCTATTCAAAAGCACCGATAAAGGCAAAACCTGGTCGAGTATAAGCAACAACTTACCGGAGCGAACATTATTATGGCGCATTGTTCAAGACCATGAAGAAAAGAACCTCATGTTTTTAGGTACGGAATTCGGCGTGTATTTTACCATGGATGGAGCGCAAACCTGGATGAAATTCTCCAATGGATTACCCAATATTTCGGTGCGTGACTTGTGTATTCAAAAACGAGAGAATGATTTAATCGTAGGAACTTTTGGTCGCGGAATATATGTCCTGGATGATTATAGTTCCCTGCGGGATTATGATGTTCAGGATAAAGAACTCGAAGCGAAATTATTCACTCCTCGAAATGGACTTTGGTATATGCCGCGTAAAATCCTTGGCTGGGACAAACAAGGATCGCAAGGGGATGATTACTTCGTTGCAGATAATCCACCTTTTGGCGTAGAATTCACCTATTATCTTCAAGATAGTATACCTAGTATGCAAGCGCTTCGATTAAAGGAGGAGAAAAGCATTGAAGAAAATAAAGGCATAGTAAGTGTGCCATCATGGGATGTATTGGAAGAAGAGAGAAACGAGCTAAAACCTGCCATTTACCTCTTCATTTACGATGATGAAGGAAATATCCTCAATCAAGTAAAAGCGAAAAACAACAAGGGATTCAATCGTGTAGTTTGGGATTTAACTACGGCAGCTATTTATACCCTATCCGCAGAAAATATACAGAAAGATCTTAAAGGCTATACTGTCGGACCCGGCGAATACACTGCTGAACTATTCAAACGAGTGAATGGGGTTTACAGCTCAATCAGTGACAAAACGTTCTTCAATGTCATAGCCATAAATAAGCTTGGACTACCTGGAGGCTCATCCGATGATGTAGTTGCTCACTGGAAAAAAATTATGGACCTCCGTTCTCAATCCACAGATTTAAGCAACGAGCTAAAAAAAGCAGAAAACGCAATGTCGCTGATGCTTAAAGCCTACGAAAAAGCGCCAGCTAGTGATGAAGAATTATTAAAGCGTTTAGTAGAAAACAGAGAGGAAATCAATAACCTAAAAGTTCTCGTTTGGGGA
Source organism: Verrucomicrobiota bacterium (assembly GCA_017853115.1). GTDB lineage: Bacteria > Bacteroidota > Bacteroidia > Chitinophagales > UBA8649 > JAFMKE01. The sequence continues at coordinate 1,776 of JAFMKE010000072.1, read as the reverse complement.
AGTGAATCACGAGCGGAAGTTGGCGAAAAAGATGAATACCCAACAATTAGCACCTACATTTGGGCTGCTAGTTCTTCAGGGTCAACTTATGGACCGACTACAGAGCAAATAAAATCGCTTCAAAAGGCATCTACGCTTATAAGTCAATCCCAATCTACTCTGGACTACATTCAGGATGAAATTTCGACACTCAAAAATATGCTTGAGGATATTAAGGCACCGAAAATTGAGTATTAAGAAATTATAAGGTATTATAAATTAATCCATCGAGTTTTCCCGATAGATATGTAGTTGTTTTAAACAAAATTTGTGTAATTTTCACTCCGAAACCAGACCTAAAGGATTCTTATGAAAGGCATAATTTTTAATATTGCAGAAAATTATATTATTGAAAAGCATGGTTATGAAACACTTAAAGAAATCGTAACGGCTTGCTCATTAGAAACGAAAGAACCTTTTGTAGGTCCCAACACCTATCCAGATGCTGATTTATTAGAGATTGTAGGCAAAGCGGTTGAGATTTTGAAAACAGATCTAGGCAGTTTTCTTAAAAGTTTCGGACATTACTCTTTTCGTCAACTTTCAGATCGACACCCAAACTTTGTGGAAGGATATACCCACCCGAAAGACTTTCTTTTAACGGTAGAAGGGGTTATTCATATGGAAGTTCGTAAATTATATGATGAGAGTAAGCTACCTACATTTCAATACCAAGATTTAGGTGAAAACGAAATGATTGTAACCTATTTCAGTGAAAGAAAACTCTATCCTTTTGTAGATGGTTTAATAGACGGCGTAGTCGACTATTTTGGGTATAAGGCAGAAAAAAAATCTACCATCTATGAAAAAGATGGTGTAGAACTTTGTGATTTCCACATCAAATTTAGTGCATGAGCGAACTGGACATCTACAAAGAAAAGTTGGAGCGTGCCGAACACAAAATTCGTATTTTAGAAGATTTAATAGAAAATAAGTCTCGAGAACTCTATAAGAAGAATGAGGACTTGATTAAACTGAACGAAGAAATTACCAACTGGACCTTTGCCATAGGTCACGATTTGCAAGAACCTTTGCGAACCCTCATTGGATTTAGTGAAATACTAGGGACCAAATGTGTTAAAAGTGCCGATGATAATACATCGGAAGCACTTGATGAATGCATGGTGAAATATATCGACCATATTCAAAAATCTGCCTACCAAATGCAGGCCATGATTTTAGGAATACTGGAGTTTACACGAATTGGAAAGAAAGTCGCTTTAAGTTCTGTGGATACTAATCAAATTCTGGAACAAGTGATTCATGGCTTAACTGCGCAAATCCAAGCGAGTAATGCCAAAGTTACATTTGATTCACTGCCTAGTTTTATTGGTTACAAATCATACATTGCCCAATTGTTTCAAAATTTGATTTCCAACGGAATCAAGTTCGCTCAAACAGATCGCGCACCAATAATTAAGATTAGCGCTGAAGAGTTAGAGGACAAAATTAAGTTTAGCGTTAGCGACAATGGTATTGGCATTGATGAAACTAATCATCAATTGATATTCAACATGTTCAAGCGCGTGCAATCCAGAGAAAATTACAAAGGATATGGCATAGGCTTGGCCCACTGTAAAAGAATAGTTGAATTACATGATGGGGAGATTTATGTTGAGTCAACTAAAGGCGGGGGAAGTACCTTTCATTTCACTATTAGCAAAGGACTAGAAAATAAAGTGTCAAAATAGTCGCTTCGTCTCTTATCCACCAATCAGGTTTAAAATCTCGCTTACT
>JAFMKE010000071.1 GCA_017853115.1 Verrucomicrobiota bacterium | reverse complement strand
TTGTTTTTTATGAGTATCGGCCGAACAGATTTACCGGGAGGTAATCACGATCTATTGTTACAATCCATTCGTGAAAAACTATTTACCCTGCCCGATGAAACTATCGTGTATAACGGCCATGGACAAAAAACGCAAATCGCGTTCGAGAAGTTAAACAATCCTTTTTTTAAGTAGTTTTAGGGAATTTCGGTTTATATCGCTGCCATAAATAGAGCATGCCGGCTGTTCCAACAATCACTAGAGCTATTGAAATAATTTGAGCTTGCGTTAGATTGAAAAAGCTCGGGAATCTATCAGTTACCCGAATCATTTCAATCGGATAACGTTCAATTCCACTTAGCACCAATAGCAACATAAACATAAATCCGGGCATACGCGTAAACTGTTTTCGCACAGCCCACATCACACCAAACAAGGTCGCAAACATCATAATCTCGTAAAGGGCAGTTGGATAAACTCCGGGATCAAGTTCTGTACAGTACTTTCCCGCACAGCCCGCAATAGCCTTTCCTTCCTCTATCACATTATGTGCGTAGGTATTACTCCAAAAATATTCAGGTATCCAGCCAGGTGCAGGTTTTGTATTAGCAATCCCCCAATCGCCATCACCACTAAAATGACAGCCCATTCTTCCAAAAGACATTGCTAAAATAAATCCAGGCGCAATGCTGTCGAATAACACAAATGGCTTAAGTTTACGATACAAGGCGTAAATCGTAACGCCAATTATTCCAAAGAAAAAACCGCCATAGATGGTCAAACCACTGACGAAGTTCATCGGGTCGCTAAACAACTCCAGCAAAGTCATATCGGAATTCGGTTGTATAATTTCAAACACACTCGCCCCGACAACACCAAAAATGGCAGCAACCATAACCAATTCACCGATGAGGTCCTGGGGTTGAATGAAGGTATTTTCTATCTTAGGCTCTGGTAGCGCTTCTTTGTTTATTTTGTAATACGTGTATACTGCTGCTGCCAGGCCAACAATTGCACCATAGATATGATAACCTTGGCCAGAGAATAAGTAAGCTACGGTGTTTTGTCCTTGGGTTAACAAACTGGGATTGTGAATAATTGCCCCAAGAATTTTCATCCCGATAAAATAACCCACAAATACAGGGAATATAAAATCATTCCATTGCGGCTTAGCGCCAACAACTTGGGTTGTAGGTATATCCTTAATCATACCTAATTTACCTCTTCTATCCAGCTCTTTCGAGGCAACTATCGCGGCTGCCATAAAGCCCATCGCTACAAAAAAGCCATAGGTATTTACAGGAATGTCTGGAATCAATTCAACACCGAAAAGCGAATTGATAAATTCAGGAATTGTTGCGTAGGCTCTTAAAAATATTACTTGCATATTCTTAGTTTACTGGGCTTGGCTGACTTATAACTTGGCCTTCCATAATCCCTCTTTTTGAAATTTTATCTAATGTTACTTGCTGTAGCGTATTGACAAATTCCTCTTGAAAAGGCACAGCTACTTTCACATAATTAGAAGTAAAGCCATACATTACACCCTCGTCATTTTCAGCCTCAAATAGCACCTCTGCTTGCGTCCCCTCAAATGTTTGGTAGAAAGCTCTTCTTTTCTTTTCCGATAAAATTCGAAGCATTTTGCTCCGCTCTCTTCGTTTGGCTAATGGCACAACAGGTTCAATTTGAAGGGCTTTTGTATTGGCTCGCTCACTGTAGGTAAACACATGCAGATAGGATATATCCAAGTCATTCAAGAAATTGTATGTTGTTTCAAACTCCTCATCTGTTTCGCCGGGAAAACCGACAATCACATCCACCCCAATACAGCAATGCGGCATAAGTGCTTTAATCTTTTGAATTCTTTCCCGATATAATGAAGAGTCATATTTTCTGCGCATCAACTGAAGTAAATGATCTGACCCGCTTTGTAAAGGAATATGAAAATGTGGGACAAATCGCTTGGCTTGCGCCACAAATTCAATAATCTCTGTTTTTAGGAGGTTAGGTTCAATAGACGAAATACGAAATCGATCGATCGCTTCCACCTTGTCTAGCTCGACTATCAGCTGATGAAAATCTTCAGCACTACGCTTTTTTCCATCCGCTGTCTTTCCAAAGTCGCCGATGTTGACACCCGTCAAAACAATCTCTCTCACTTTGGTTTCGGCTACTTTTTCAACCAAATCCAGTGTCTTGGCAATTGAGCTGCTTCGGCTTCTTCCCCGAGCAAGAGGAATGGTACAAAAACTACAGAAATAGTCACAGCCATCTTGGATTTTAACAAAACTTCGGGTTCGCTCACCATAAGAAAAAGCTTCAGAGTAAAACGCAACTTCTTTGATTGGCCCAGCAACAATTTGCGTTTCATCTTGCTCATCCAATCCTTCTAAATGCTCGTGCAGATTAAACTTTTCGTTTGCACCCAAGACTAAATCAACACCGGGAATCGAGGCAATCTCTTCCGGCTTAAGCTGGGCATAACATCCGATGATTATAACTTTAGCTTGCGGATTAGTTTTCTTCGCCTGCTTGACAATTTGCTTGCATTTTTTATCCGCATTTTCGGTTACTGAGCAGGTATTCACTACATAGTAATCCGCGATATTTGAAAAATCGACCTTGGTGTACCCGTTATCGGTCAGGCTTCTGCTAATGGCCGAAGTTTCTGAAAAATTCAGCTTACAGCCCAAAGTATAATATGCTACTTTTCGATTATAATACATCAGCGAAGGTTCAAAATTAAGGTATTTAGACTAGTTTCTTACACCTTAACATTGCGTTTTGGTAAATTTCGTTTAAATTCACACAAAATTTTAAAACTATGAAAAAACTAATCCCATTATTTTTATTTTTTGCTCTTGCTTCTTCATGTTCAGATGAGTGCAAGGATGAGTATTGCCCAGCTGGCTATGTATGTGTAGACGGCGTTTGTGAAACAAGTAACGGTTCTTGCCCAGTAGGTTTCGAAGGGGAAAACTGTGATGTTGCTGAAAACAAAAAATTTGAAGGTGACTATAATACCACCTATTCAGGAACAGGAGGATTATCTGCATCTAGCGGAACGACTGTTGCTAGTGTAGCTGCTGTAGCTGGTAAACCGAATAAAATTAGAATTGATGTAGACTTAGCTGTAGAAGGTAACGTGCTTGGACAAGCAATTCCTTTGGACTTATCCGTATCTATCGAAGGTGAAACAGACGGTGACACTTACTCAATTCCTACAACCACTATTCAAACAGATGTTGAAGTAGGTGGATTTCCTTTACCTGTTGAGTTAACGTTCACAGTAACAGGCACAAAAGTTAGTGACAATCAATTAAATTCTACCTTGACTATGGCTGGATTACTTACGGGTACAATAGTAATGGAAGGAACGAAATAAGATACTGAACGATACCAATTAAAAAGGTCGACAATGTCGACCTTTTTTTATGCCAGGACCTAATAGCTTCAAGAACCTGTCAGCTTGTTTTATGCCTGCAAGTTTAACTTAAACCCTACCCCACGTATAGTTTGTATTGCTATGCGCTCATCGCGTGATAGATATTTTCTTAATCTCGAAATAAATACATCGAGGCTTCGGCCTAAAAAATAATCATTCTTTCCCCAAAGCTTAAGCAAAATATCTTCGCGCTTAACAGTCTGGTTTGCATGCTGCACCAAAAAACTCAATAAGTCCGCTTCTTTCGCGGTGAGCTCAATATCCCCATCTGCATGCTTGAGGATTAAATTGTTTGGTTCAAAAACATAAGCATTAAGCTCAATGGACTGATTGCCATCATTACTCGCAATCTGTTTACGTTTCAAAAACACCTTGATTTTAAAAAGCAATTCATCCATACTGAATGGCTTAGTTAGGTAGTCATCCGCACCCAGTTGAAATCCATGCAAGCGATCGGCCTCCATCGACTTTGCCGACAAAAACAATATGGGTATTTCTTCATTTTTCGTTCGAATGTGTTCAGCTACAGCAAAGCCATCAACTTTGGGCAGCATAATATCTAAAATGGCTAAATCGAAATGTTCCTTATCAAAGGCTTGAATGCCTTTTTCACCATCTTCGCAATGGCAAACATCATATCCAACTTGCAGAAGTTCTTCTTTCGTAAGAAAGCTCAAGGTTTCATCGTCTTCTACGTACAATATTTTAATTTCATTCATACTCATCTTTTTCATCCTGTGAATCAAGGGAGAATCGACCTGTTCACTAACTTATATGAATCTCGATGCTCGTGCCCTTCCCTACTTCACTTTTTATGCCAATTTTCCAATGATGCTTATCAATCACTTGTTTAACGTAAAATAATCCAAGTCCAAAACCTTTAACATTGTGTACATTACCTGTTGGAATTCGATAAAATTTATCAAAAATTTGGCTGATATATTTCTCGTCGATCCCCATACCATTATCGGCAATCCTCAACAAATATCCATTACCTTCCTTCAATAACTCCACGTGAGCTTCCGGCACACCTTGATTGTATTTCAAGGAATTGTCCAACAAGTTATCAATGATATTCGTGAGATGAACTCTATCGGCCCGCACAATGGTTTCTCCATCACAAGGGTCAAAAAGTATTTGTCCGCCGCGCGTTTCATAGCTCACCTTGGTACTTCGCACTACGCCTTCAATAAGTTCTTTTAGGTTAAGCGCTTCTTTTTTTAATTCCAGCTCATTGTCCTGGATGGTGGTGATTTGTAATACTTTCTCTACCTGGGTATTCAAGCGAGCCGCTTGTTCCTTGATAATGCGAGCGTAATTATTTAAGCGCTTCTCTTCACTTAGATTTGGGTGCTTCAGCAATGCTTCAGCCGACAAAGCGATGGATGAAATGGGCGTCTTAAACTCATGAGTCATGTTGTTTATAAAATCACTTTGTAATTCGGACAATCGCTTTTGTTGCAGGATGACATAAATGGCATAAGCAAAAAATACTACCGCCAATATCAAGATTAAACTAAAGAAAATACTCAGGCGTAAATTATTAATTACAAAGTTGGATTTGGTGGGCAGGTATACCCCAAAATAATAGGTAAACTCATCATAGGTAGGTAGATTGGTTGTCGGTTCCTCATTTCCGCGTTCCTCTATCTTCACGTAATTCCCATAAACCATTTTATCGTTACCACAGTCATAGATAGCATATTCAAAATCCAATTCAATTTGGAACTTTTCAAACTCATTGGTAAGGTAGTACTCTAGGGTATTGGCATCAATATTATCATTGATGTTTACGACAAAATAATCGCTGGATAATTGATTGATAATTTCCTCATTGCCAAGATTTCCCCCGTTGGCACTGGCCAAGTTTTCAGCTACTTTGTGAAGCGCCGTATGGATCGTCTCGTTAAACTGACGCTCCTTAATATCATAGGCCTTGCGCAGCCAGTATACCTGAACGCTTACTATACCAAGAATGGCTACAACACCGAGAAGAACTACAAACCGGACCTGACTGTTTTTCACAAGCTAAAAATAACAAGAATCTACATACAAATAACAAACTTGATTTGTTACACTTGCGTTAATAGGGTGCATCGAAGCACGCAGATAAAATCTTAAGATTATCTAGCGCATTGGGTGCAACGCCTACTTTCTGGTCGAAATAATAGGCGTTCGAAAGGAATGGCTTCTTTGCAAGAAAAACACGTTCCGAAATCGGGATGGGTAATGTTTTCCTTGGCTTCTTGTAAAGTAATTTGGCGAGCTTTAGCTTGACGCAAGGATTCTTCGGCAACACTTTTATTGTTGATTGCATCCATGCGACTCACCCGACCAATGGCATTCTCTGGTGCAATAGGTTGGGTGTCTTCTTCAAGATCGCGGATATCCTGCTTCAATTGAACAAGTAGTTCGTCAATCTTATCTACCAACAAGGCCTTTTGACTAATACTTAGCATTTTTAAATTTATCACTTCCCGACTTGCTAAAAAAGGCATTATGGCTGCTCTTCTTTGATTTAGAACCTTCAGCTTTTGGCTTAGTTCTTCTTCGACCACCATAAGCACTTTGGTTTGCCGAAGGCCTTTTTCTTCCGCCATCGCCGCTACGGAAAGATCCGCTTTTTGACCTTGAAGCACCGCCAGATTTTGATCCACCGCGAGATGAACCAGAACCGCCCTCACCATCGCGCTTTTTCGCTTTGGTTACCAAGCTCTTGCCACCTTGCTTCATTTTTTTGAAAGCATTTAACACGATTTCCGCATCGTCATTTTCTAAGGTTATGAAAGAAAATTCATCCATCATAAAGGTATCGATAAAGGCATTGGAAGAAATACCTGCTTGATCGATAATGAATTGCTCCAACTGATCTTTGGTCATGCGATCTCTTTTGCCTTTAGCCACGAATAAACGCATTTCGCCATCACCACTTTTTGCGTCGAAACGCTGGGTCTTGATTTCTTCATATTTCTTCGCCTTCAACTCATCTTTCAAGAAGTGCTTTAATGTGGCTGTCAAGACATCAATATTGCCCTCTTCTTCCATAAGCTTCGTGGCGAGTTTTAAAACATTGCTATCCTGTGAAGAAACTTCTGTTTGCATAATATCCTCAAAAATCTTATCGAGTTTAGCATCAACCATTTCCTCGGCGCTAGGCAATTCCATTTTCTTCATTTGTACTTTAGAAATACCTTGAATTATAGCCATTTGACGTTTTTCGCCGCTGGCAATTAATGAAATGGCCGTTCCCTGATTGCCTGCACGGCCCGTTCGACCGATTCGGTGCACGTACGCTTCAGGATCTTGTGGCAACTGGTAATTGATCACGTGAGTTAGCTCGTTAACATCGATGCCACGAGCAGCTACATCCGTAGCACACAAAATAGTACACTTTTTATTTTTGAAACGCTGTAAGATTCGTTCCCGTTGATTTTGCTGCACATCACCATGCAAGGCCTCTGCTGCAAACCCCAACTGATTCAAAGAGCGGGTTACGTCATCTGTTCCCATCCGGGTATTACAGAAAACGATGCCATAGAAATCAGGATTCAACTCGAGTAACCTTTCCAGCACTTTCATTTTGTCCCTTGCGGCGACCGCATAAAACAACTGCTCTACGTTATCCGTTGTCACTTGTTCTCTTTCTACATGAATGAGCTCATACTCGCCCATGTACTTTTTAGCGAGTTTAAGAATCTTTTTCGGCATGGTTGCTGAGAAAAGCAATACTTGTTTTTCCTCATTAGTTTCACTCAGGATGTATTCGATATCCTCGATAAAACCCATGTTAAGCATTTCATCTGCTTCATCTAAAACAAAATATTTGACATCATCCAGCATGAGTTTTCGTCGCTTGATTAAGTCGATTACCCGTCCGGGCGTACCTACAACAACGTCAGCGCCTTTATTAAGCTCTCTGATTTGCCGATCGATGGGCTGACCGCCATAAACCGTGGTGATTTGTAATCGTTTATTCCCAGTAAAGGAATCCATTTCGTTGGCCACTTGAACGGCAAGTTCTCGAGTAGGTGCCAGGATAATGGCTTGTACTCGTCCGGTGCCAGCTTCAATATTTTGAATGATTGGCAAGCCAAAGGCAGCGGTTTTCCCCGTACCCGTTTGGGCCTGACCCATAACATTTTTCGAACGATTTAATAAAATAGGAATTACTTGTTCCTGAATAGGTGTAGGCTCACTAAAGCCCTTTTTGGTCAATGCATCCAATATGGCTGCATCAAGACCAAGATCTTGAAATTTTTGCATCTGTGTGCTCGTATTTAGGAGTTGTTAATCGCTGGAAGGAAAAAATATAAACTAATAAACGCGCAACTCCCAACAATTAACCTGCTCGGTTAAAATAAAGTGCAAAGGTAAAGAAAAATTAAAGAATTTTCTAATAACAATTAATAATAACAAATATCATACGATACTCTATTGGAGTATGGATAATCATCGTAAATTATGTTTTGAAGTCTTATGCTTTAAAAGCGAGAATATTAAACTATTGCTGCTGAGCAGCTGAGCTTAACCGAGCAACCCGCATAGATTTTGTTTTATATTTTGGCATAAATATGCCTAGAATATAGGATTTGTAAAGAAAATACCAAAAGCTTGATTCTATCAAAGAGTCATCAATTAAATGTTCGATTTTAGCATGTTCTTGGGGTGTCTCACTCCAGTGAATGGTAGGATGAATGTGGTGAATGGTATGCAAGCCATTGTTAAACAATAGAAAATTTAATATGCCCGTAAAATTTCTTGAGCTATTATACTTGGTTTCTTCATCGGCATGAACATGCTGTACATAGTTGAAAAGCAAGACACTAAACAAGCTAAGTTGTTGAGGAAGTACAACATATATCAAGGCTTTCTCCCAGCCACCGATTATAAAGGCTCCTGCAATCCAGGATATTAAAACTACGAATTGTAACCCATAGAGAAAAAATTTATACTTATTTCTACTGAAGGTCTCCTTGAAGTGATTCATTACAACAGATTGTTGGAAAAATCCACTGACGGAAGGATACGTTAAAACAGTAAATAGATTATTTCTTTCCGTAAAGCGCCAAGTTCGGGTATAATCAGGCTCTTTATTTACGAATTTGTGATGATTGGCATTATGTGTAGGAATCCAGGCAAAAACCGGAAATCCATAAAAAACAGTCAACCAGTTATCCGTTAATATATTCATTATTTTACTCTTCCACATGGGCAGATGATTATGGTTATGAGCCATTACCGCTACGGAAATAGACATAAACAGAAACCAAATGTATAAGACTGTAAACAACCCGTTATTCATGGCCTTCCCTTGTGTCCACAGGAACAGGAATAAGCTTGTCGTGATAACAATGTAAATCAGCGATTTAATATCTTTATTATTTTTAAGCATAGCTTTAATTGAACCTCGAAGGTACGTGCTTTATCTTGTAAAAAGGCATTTAACACCAAAAAGCAGGTAAGCAGTACAATGTATTAGGCTGAAATGTAAACATAGTATGGGTTCCTTATTACCGGTGAGACCTGATAAAAAAGCCATAGTATTTTTTGGAGTTTACAGAAATCTTCGTCCAATAATATTGACTACACACTTTGTTTCCTCAGTTTACTTCTTTTTATGTGAAAGACTTTATCTTAACTTTACATACTATTAAAACCCTTAATTATGCGGGAACAGATACGAGAAATTATAAAAGTTGACGGCAACCATAAATGGTCTTCTTCTTTTGATGTTTTTATTACCTCAGTTGTTTTCTTAGCTATCATTCATTTGACGCTGGAGACTGAAAAGGATTTGTTTGAAGCTCATCATGCGGTATTCCATTTTATAGAAATTCTCTTTACCATAATTTTCAGTATTGAATACCTCATGCGTTTGGTTGCCTTCAATCGAAAAGAGGACGGGAGTTTTCTGTCCTATATCTTTTCCTTTGCAATGCTGATTGATCTTTTGGCCCTAATTCCCTTCTATTTGACGCTTACCCCCATTGACTTGCGCTACCTAAGAATTTTTAGGCTGTTTCGTTTTGCAAGAATCTTCAAGTTATCTCGATATAATAAAGCTATCCATTCGATTAGTATTGTAATCAATAATAAAAAGGAATTACTTACTATTGTCTTTGTTTTGATTCTTTTTGTACTTTATATCGTTAGCGCCTTAATGTACTTTGTTGAAAATCCAGCTCAACCAGAAGCATTTTCTAGTATCCTGAGTACCATGTGGTGGGGTGTTGCCACGCTTACAACTGTTGGTTACGGGGATATTTATCCAATTACAGGTCTCGGAAAAATATT
>JAFMKE010000070.1 GCA_017853115.1 Verrucomicrobiota bacterium | reverse complement strand
AGTTTCCATTTTCATCTGTGGCAGTAAACACAGCAGAGTAGTTACCTGCTTGTGCCGTATTCACGTTAGAATCATCAATAGTTACATTAACCAATTGTCCATTACAATTCGGGTCAGAAGCAGCTGAAGCAGGAGCTACAAATGTTTCATTCAGGTAAGTGTAGTTGATTCCACCTTCCGTGTAAGAATTGGCAGGCGTAACTAAATCGTTATCATCGATAATCGTTAGGATAGGATCAGTATTATCTACTACGTTTACTGTTCTATCAATGGTTGATACATTTCCAGATAAATCAGTAGCGGTGTACGTAACCGTGTATGTACCAACTGTATTGATGTCCACAGCTGAATTGTCCGTAGTCACTGCAACAACGAAATCAACTAGGTCAAATGCTTCGGCATCTAGTTCATTGTAGAAAGTACATGCTTCAACATCAACAGAAGCAGCACCGTTTAAAGTGATGATCGGGCCATCAGTATCTGCTCCAATCACATTTACATAGCGAATAGCCGTCGTAATGTTGCCACTATTATCTGAAATTTCATATTCATAGGTAAACAGACCATTATTTCCGGCTGTTGGATTTACGTTGTCTGTAATCACAGGCATAGCAGTCGGAGGACATCCGTCATCTTCATAATTAATTCCTGGATCTGTGTAGGTATTACCAGCCACTACAGCAAGTGTATCTGGGCCTATAAAGGTATATGTTGGAGGGGTATTATCAGGTAATACAATAATAGTGAAACCTAAAACTGTATCACTGCTCGTATTGCCCGCGGCATCTTCCAAATATATATCTAATGTGTATGTGCCTGGTACAGCGAAGTTAGGTAGCGCCCCAACCGTGCGAATCATAGAGTCATCTGGACCCTGAGGTACATCGTCAATCAATAAAACATCACTTAAGTCTTCAGCTGTTGGAGGACATCCAGCTGAAATCGTTACGCTATTCACTGCAGGGTCGAACAATCCGATAGTAGGACAAGTTTCGTCAGCAGGCGTAACAATAGCTGCAAGATTTACCTCATCATAAAATATGGTGTTAGTGATATAATTATGGATATAGCCAGTTGGAGGTTGTAAAGCATTTCCTGGACGCTCATCTTGTTGCCAAATAACAGGAACTATATCGTTGTACATTTTTCTTGGAATACCAGGGTATGCACACTCTGCTGTATCTGCATTTGACACATTAATTGGACCATCCCATGTCATACCATTATCACTAGACTTCAATAAGTATACATCTTTATAGAAGAATCCATCAGCTGTTGCATTAATCACTGCACCAGCTGTATCAATTTGTGCTGTTCGCATTCTTGAGTAGGCAACGACTAAGTCGCCGTTATCCATATATCCACCACTAGGCTGAGAAACAAAAGATGAGGCATAAAAGCTAAATTGAATAAAATCGGGATCGTTAATAACAGAATTGGTATATAAAGGATCACAACCCGCGCCAGCCTCTACTGTAAATCTTGTAGAGTGAAGAGTGGCAGGTGCATCCATGTTTTCATTCCAGTAAAGTAAGCCTTCAGAGAAAGGAATTACTGTACCTTCTTGGAACGCAACTTTTTCATACTCTAATTTTCCAGCCCAAACGTGCACTAAGTCGTTATCATCAACAACGATGCTGTACGATTCATCCGTAATATCTTGCTGCAATGCAGATTCGGCGCTTTCACCAGAATAGTTGTTAGGTGTAGGTTGACCATTTTCATCTACAACCTGTACCATTTGCGTTGTAGTCCAAGTATTTCCCCAATCTGTTGATTTTAATACAAAAGAATTGTATCGACCAACAACCAAAGCTAATGTTCCGTTATCATTTGCGTCAATAGCATAAGAATCTGCTCCAATAGCTACGAAGTTAGAACCATTAACGAAAGGAAACTCACCTTGTTCCCAAGTAGCACCTCCATCAAAGGATCTGTGCCAATATAAACCACCATCAACACCATTCACGAAAGTTCCGATTTGAACAGAACTTACTACGAAAATAGAATCGCCACTTACCGCGACTCTCGGCCATGTAGCATCATCGCTGAACGCAAAACTAGCATTGGTGGAGTTCAGTGATTGTGTAGTCCAAGCACCGGCAGTATTGCCCAATGAGCGTGATTGAACTTGCAAACCACCAAAATTGTTAACGTTGTCTGCAAAGTGAGCGATAATAACTTCATCGCCATTCGCTAAGAAACCTACATTTGACCAACCCGTTCTTCCAATATCAAATCGGGTAAAACCTGAAGCTGGAAAATTGGTTTCAGACCAAACGCCAGCTGCACTTTTGTAGTTGTATCCTGTACCACGATCAGGAGCAGCTTCACTGTTAGTCAAACTTTTCGTGTAGGTAATAACTACCTCACCGGCAGCGTTAGTCGCTACTCTTCGACAATTCGCATTGTTTGTTTGCAAATCATATGTAGTTCGTCCGACTTGCGTCTGCGCGAAAACAGAGAAAAATGCAAAACACAATAAATTTAAAAGTAATACTTTCTTCATCATTTTGTTTTTAGTTATAGTAAAGTTTAAAATTTGAAAGCTAAAGTTAAAAATATTTTATATTATTCTTAAATGTGCACGAAGTTTATTTGCATACAACTGCAATTTTGATGAAAGTTTTAATTATTTCTTCTTTTGTTGTTCCTGCATAGCTTGTTGTTGCTTATAAATTTCCTCCATTTTAGAGGCCCATTTGGACTTTTTAACTGGCTTCTTCTTATTTTCCTCTAGCTGAGCTTTGATTTTATCTTCATCAATGAAAAACTTGTTGATTACAAACTGCTGCCCAAAAGTAATCATGTTAGACAAGAAGTAATAGTAAGTCAAGGCAGCTGGGAAGCTATTAAACAAGAAAAGAAGGAAGAAAGGAAAGATGTAAGGCATGTATTTCATCATTTCCATACCCGGTTGACTCGGTTGAGCCTGCATTTGTGTGTTGAACTTCGCCATGAGAATAGACGAAACTGTCATCAATACTGTAAAAACACTTAAGTGATTGCCCAATAAGGGGATGCTTTTTGCCCAAGTTAAAATAGGAATGGTATCAAAAGTAGATAAGTCTGTTGCCCAAAGGAAACTCTCCTGCCGCAATTCTATAGAAGACGGAAAAAAGTAAAACATAGCTAATAAGAAAGGCATTTGCAAGAGCATAGGCAAACATCCGCCAAACATGCTAACTCCAGTTTTTTGATATAACTCCATTTGAGCACGAGAATATGCTGCTTGATCATCACCATGCTGGGCTTTCAATGCCTCTAATTCAGGTTTTAAGACGCGTTGTTTAGCGGAAGAAATGTAAGACTTAAATGTCAGCGGCATCAGAATCATTTTGATCAAAATCGTCATGATTAATATGATAATACCGTAATTTGATATGTAGTTTTCTAAAAAGTTAAATAAGGGGATAATCAACCATGCATTAATCCACTTTACCCATCTAAAAAGGAAGAAATCCGCACTTAATTCTACTACATGATGCAAACCATTGTCGTATCCTTTTAATAACTTATAATTGTTAGGTCCGAAAAAGAACTGGAAACTCGCATTGCCCTCATCATTGAATGCAATTTGCATATCTGAAGCAAAGCCAGCAACCTTAGTACTGTCGTCACTTTCGATATCGGTGGATAATGCGACCTGGGTAAATCCTTCATTTCCTATTAGGGCTACATTAAAGAATCGTTGCTTGTAACTAATCCAGTCAACAGAATTCTCTATTTCTTCCTCCTTCGATTTGCCTATGCCTAAATGTTCAACGTCTCCATCAATTACCTTCCAATAGGCCGTCGATTTGGTCTTTTCATTAGACATATCCTGTTCGTGCTTACTAGCTACATAATCCCAATTCATGTCGAGAAAATCTGTAGCCTTTAGTTCTTGGGTAAGCCCATCAATATCGATTTGATAATCAAGAAGGTAGGAGTTTTCTTGTAAAGCATAGGTGAATCTAATTTCACCGTCATTGGTTTTTGCTTTGAATACAACTTGATTGCCCGTTTTACTACTCTCAAAATAGATGTCTTTTGTCTCGATAAGTTTATCTTCAGCACTGTTTACTGGTAAGAAATAATTGATGGTTTGGGTTTCATCAATTAGCATCAATGCTTCCTTGCTATAATCTTTAAACTCTTTTAGCTCAACTGATTTTACCTGAGCTCCTTTTGAATGTAGAACTACTCGAAGCAAATCATTTTCTATGACGATGTCCTCAGCTGTACCAGCAGCATAGGGATAGAAGGCGCCCCACTTATTTTGCGCTGCATAACTTGCAGCATCGATTTCAAGTGTATCTCCATTTTCAGCAATAACAACTACCGGGGGAGTTTCTTCAACAAGGTTTGTAACGTCTTGGTCTGTCTCTGCTGGCGATTGAATAGAGTCAACTTCAACCGTTTCATTGACAATTTCATTGTCCGTATTTTCAAATCGCTGAAAAAAGCGAGCAGCCAACAAGTAAACAATAATACTGATTAGTATGATGCCTATCGTTTGATTTCTTCCTTCGTTCATCAAGTTATTTCTTTTAGCGCCGTAAAACTAAGGCATTATTTAATAAACACCCACATAGTTGCTTGGCGTAATCTTTTTAAGTTCATTTTTTAATTCTTCTGCGATGGACAGCCCATCAATAAATCCGTGTATTTCATTTTGCCCCACCTTCGTATTTGTGCGGGTTAAATCTTTAAGTTGCTCGTAGGGATTTGGTACGCCCTCTCTTCTCAATACCGTTTGAATTGCTTCAGCTACAACCATCCAGTTGTTTTCCAAATCTTCAGCGATCTTTTCTTCATTTAATAGCAGTTTATCTAAACCTTTTTGCATGGACTGTATAGCAATCAAAGTATGGGCGATAGGTACACCGATGTTTCGTAAAACTGTAGAATCTGTCAAATCTCGCTGTAATCGAGATATGGGAAGTTTTCCTGCGAGGTGTTCAAAGATGGCGTTGGCAATACCTAAATTACCTTCAGCATTTTCAAAATCTATGGGATTTACCTTGTGCGGCATGGCCGATGATCCTATTTCTCCTTTTTTAATCTTCTGTTTGAAATAATCCATGGATACATAAGTCCAAATATCTCGACACAAATCAATTAGGATGGTATTGATTCGCTTCCAGTTGTCAAAATACGCAGCTAGGAAGTCGTAGTGCTCTATTTGTGTGGTATATTGATACCGGTAGAGGCCTAGTTTTTCTTCGACGAAGTTATTCCCAAATTCAATCCAATCGATCGCGGGGAAGGCCAAATAGTGAGCATTAAAATTTCCAGTCGCACCACCAAATTTTGCAGCAATAGGCAGTTCTGTCAATAAATCGACTTGGTTAACTAAACGTTCAACAAAGACCATAATTTCTTTACCCAATTTTGTAGGGCTTGCTGGTTGACCGTGCGTCCTGGCCAATAAAGGAATATCTTTCCACTCTTCAGCCAATTGTTGCAACTGAGCTGTTAACTCCTGAATGGCCGGCATGCAAACATGATCATCTGCGTTTCGAAGCATTAGCGGAAATGCAGTATTGTTTACATCCTGCGAGGTCAAGCCGAAGTGGATGAATTCTTTAATCCCTCCGAGCTGTAGCTGGTCAAATTTTTCTTTCAAAAAGTACTCAACTGCTTTTACATCGTGGTTGGTTGTTTTCTCGATTGTTTTTATCTGTTCTGCATCCTCAATGGAAAAATCTTCGTAAATCTTTCGCAAAACGTCGAATTGTTCCGTGTTCATTGATTCGAGTTGCGGGATATTTGCTTCTTTCAGGGCTATGAAGTATTCTATTTCGATAAGTACCCGAAATTTAATTAAGGCATATTCTGAGAAATACTCGTTTAAACTTTCGGTCTTGGAAGCATATCTTCCGTCAATTGGTGAAATAGCTAATAATGAGGCTTTCGACATCCTGTTTTGATTTTGGGCAAAAGTAAAACATTCTAATAGCTTGCTCGATTATAATCTCAATAGATTTTCAACATATTTCTTGAAAAAATTAAAAGTAAAATTACATTTGCCAAAGTTTTGAACGTTCTAAAAAGGAAAACATGTCGAAAAAGTTAGTCATTGTAGAGTCACCATCAAAGGCCAAAACAATACAAAAATACCTAGGAGATGATTACATCATTGAGTCATCTTACGGACATGTTAGAGACCTCCCGAAGAAGGATATTTCTATTGATTTGTCTAACAATTTTGAACCAAAATATGTTGTTACGGATGACAAAAAAGATGTCGTTAAGAAATTAAAAAAGTTGGCTAAAGAGGTTGATGAAGTACTTTTAGCGACGGATGAAGACCGCGAGGGAGAAGCTATTTCATGGCATTTGTGCGAAATTTTGGGTATCGATACCAAAACTGCAAAAAGAATTACCTACACTGAGGTGACCAAGGATGCTATTTTACGTGCCTTAGCAAATCCAAGAAAATTGAATATGGGTTTGGTTTATGCCCAGCAAGCTAGAAGAGTTTTGGATAGAATAGTGGGTTATGAGTTATCTCCTGTTCTATGGAAAAAAGTTAAGCCATCACTTTCTGCGGGAAGAGTGCAATCTGTCGCTGTTCGAATAATTGTTGAACGAGAAAGAGAGATTACTGCCTTCAATGCGGATAATTATTATAAAGTGACCGCGCTATTTGATGTGCTAGATGACAAGGGTAAAATAAGTATACTAAAAGCAGAATTAAGCAAACGCTTGGCAACGAAAGCTGAGGCTATGGCTTTATTGGAAGAATGCGACGGAGCTACTTTTTCTATAGCGAATGTAGAAAAAAAGCCTTCTCAAAAAAATCCTGCTGCGCCGTTTATTACATCAACGCTACAGCAAGAAGCTAGTCGTAAATTGAGTTTCCCGGTCGGGAAAACAATGAGTGTAGCTCAAAAGCTGTATGAAGCAGGACATATTACTTACATGAGAACGGATTCCGTTACTTTGTCGCAAACAGCTATTAATTCGGCAGTAGATGCGATTACATCCAACTATGGTGAGGAGTATGTCAAGGTGCGTAAATATTCGACTAAGGCAAAAGATGCGCAAGAAGCTCACGAAGCTATCCGCCCTACAAACTTTAGTAAAGTAGAAGCAGGTTCAAGTTATGATGAAAAACGCTTGTATGATTTGATATGGAAGCGTGCCATTGCATCACAAATGGCATCTGCTAAAATTGAACGTACGATTGTCTCTATTGATGTGAGT
Source organism: Verrucomicrobiota bacterium (assembly GCA_017853115.1). GTDB lineage: Bacteria > Bacteroidota > Bacteroidia > Chitinophagales > UBA8649 > JAFMKE01. The sequence goes on along the minus strand of JAFMKE010000070.1, from coordinate 2,554 downwards.
AATTCTTCGGAGCAATTTCAAGCCAAAGGCGAGGTCTTGATATTTGATGGATTTTTAAAAGTTTATTTGGAAGGAAAAGATGAAGAAGATGAAGACGATGATGTGAGTGGAATGCTTCCGCCACTATCTGTAGGTCAAGAGGTCTTGCTGAATGAAATAACTGCAACAGAGCGATTTACCAAGCCTGGCGCGCGATATACGGAAGCAAGCTTAGTAAAAAAACTTGAAGAGTTGGGTATTGGTAGACCTTCAACTTATGCACCGACTATCTCTACCATTCAGAAGAGAAATTATGTCGAAAAAACTAATCGAGAGGGCGAGGAGCGGGCTTATCAGGTATTGACCTTGAACAAAGAAGGTATTAATTCTAGCACTGCCACAGAGATTACTGGTGCGGAGAAAATGAAACTATTCCCAACGGATATAGGCATGGTGGTGAACGATTTTCTATTGGAGCATTTTCCAGATATTATGGATTATGATTTTACTGCCCAAATGGAAGAGTCTTTTGACAAGATAGAAGATGGTAAAACGGAGTGGAGTGCTATGGTGTCGAAGTTTTATAAGCCATTTCATGAATCTGTAGAGGATACTATAGAGCATGCTGATCGTGCTTCTGGCGAAAGAGTTTTAGGTAAAGACCCCAAGTCAGGCTTAACCTTGTTAGTTCGGGTTGGTCGTTACGGACCTATGGCACAAATCGGGGCACAAGAAGAAACGGACAAACCGCAATACGCTAAGTTGCTGTCAACGCAAAGTATTGAAACGATAACGGAGGAAGAAGCATTGGCTTTGTTTGAGTTGCCTCGAGTAGTAGGGGAATTTGAAGGAGAAGAAGTTAAGGCTGCTATCGGCCGTTTTGGTCCTTATTTGTTGCACAAAAAGAAGTTTGTTTCAATCACAAAAGATAGTGGCCAAGATCCTTATACCATTAAAATTGCCGATGCCATCCGTTTAATTGAAGATAAACGAGTTGCTGATGCGAATCGCTTTATTATGGAGTTTGAAGAAGAGGGTATTCAAGTGTTAAATGGTAGATGGGGGCCTTACATTAAAAAAGGAAAGCAGAATTTTAAAATTCCGAAAGATGTTGAGGCGGAAAAGTTGACACTTGAAGAGGTTCAAGAAATTATCGTAAATCAGCCCGTTAAGAAAAAACGAGGAAGCAGAGCCAAGAAATAGTCTATGGGAAAGCGGGGTGAAATAGACGCGTTAATTCGATTGCTTGATGATGATGATCCGGAAGTGTTTGAAAACGTCAGTAATCGATTGGTTTCCTATGGCTCCTCCGTTATTCCTGAGTTAGAAAACGCTTGGGGCGACAGTTCAAATATTGATATCCATCATCGTATTGAAGAGCTTATTCACCTCATTCAATTTCGTGCCTTGTGCGAGGAATTTAATGAGTGGCTCAATGATGATATAGCTACCTTGTTAGACGGTGCATTACTTGTGGCCAAGTATCAATTCCCTGAATTGAATAGAGAGGCCGTATATCAGCAAATGGATAAAGTACGTCAAAAGATATGGCTCGAGTTAAATCAAGCGTATACACCATTAGAAAATATCAATATATTCAATCAGGTATTTTATAGTATCATTGGATTTACGGGGACTCAAAATGAAGAAGCGGATAGTAAAGATTTTTGCATCAATCACGTGTTAGAAACGAAAAGAGGTAATGCTATATCGCTTGGTGTAATTTATATTATTCTTGCGCAACAATTGGAGTTGCCTGTATACGGCGTAAATCTATATCGACATTTTGTTTTGGCTTATCAAAAGAATTTTGTTTTTGATTATGATATGAACAATGCTCGAGAGACGATTTTCTATATGAATCCCGTAAATAAGGGTGTGCCATTCCAGTTAAGAGAAATCAAAGAGTATTTAAAGTCTATGCAGGTGGAAGAAAAAGAAAGCTTTTTCAATCCGGCTTCAACTAAAAATGTGATTAAGGAAATGCTTTACTATTTAAAGTATTATCACTTGGCAAAAAACAGCGAAAAAACGGTAGATGAAATTTCTAGTCTATTGGATCTCTTTGAGTAAAAGTATATTCTTATATTCTATTCTACTTTACTTTGCCACCAAGCTAGACCTATCAACAATGCTTGAATTGGGAAGCGAAACCAAAGCGCAACTATTTGAGAAGTTCCAAGTGCCTCTTGCGGAGTTTCATTGAATGCTAAGTACCAATTGGCCGGGAAAACGGCTATCAACAAGGCAATGATTCCGTATGCAGCCCATTGGCGACTTACTTTAAAAACTAATCCAATTCCTAATACGATTTCTGCTACTCCGCTCAAGTAAACTAGTTCTAGATGAAAAGGGAGATAAGGTGGCATGATTTGCAAATAGAACTCGGGCATAACAAAATGTAGAATTCCTGCTATGCAATACAATAAGCCAAATACGTAGTATGAAATTGTTTTTAACTTACTCATACCGTCTTACTATTTACACGTTGTAGGAACCTAGTAACACTGGCACCAATTTCTAAAGAATCATTTTGTTTACTTAAGGCTGGCTCGAATTCAATTGGGTCAGGAAT
>JAFMKE010000008.1 GCA_017853115.1 Verrucomicrobiota bacterium | reverse complement strand
GGTTCAGCCAATTCTTTAACGGGTTCCGATTCGCCTTGTTCAGCAACTGTGGCGCTGGACGCGAGTATTTCGGCTATTTCAGAACCAATTAATGATATCTGTGGTGTTTCATTTACGCCCCAGGTTGTGTTAAGAAATGCCGGTACAAACACCTTGACTTCTTGTCAAATTCGTTATCAAGTAACGGGAAGCGCTATTCAAACTTACAATTGGTCTGGCTCTTTAGCTACAAATGCCACTACTACCATAACTCTAAATCCCATGACCGCGTCTGCCGGTACGAATACATTTACAGCCTTTACGCAAAGTCCAAACGGAGGAAGTGATCAAAATACAAGTAATGATTCGCAGTCGCAAACCTTTGATGCGATCCAAGGAGGTTCGTTACCTATTGTGCAAACCTTCCAAGCAAACACTTTTCCGCCAACAAACTATGATAGATTTAATGGGGATGGGAATATAACTTGGGAGCGAACGACAAGTGCTGGAGCAAATAGTTCAGCCTCAATGTTTATAGATAACTGGGATTATAATAGTCCAGGCGCTTTTGATTGGTTTATTTTACCACCCCTGGATTTAACCACAGTAAGCAATCCAACTATGACCTATGATTATGCTTACGCCTATTATGATGGTCAGCAGGGTACGTTTTACGACTCATTAATTATTGCATACAGTACAGATTGCGGTGATACTTGGTTTGCTATCACTCGGGAAGGGGGAACCCAATTAGCGACAGCTGGTGGCTTGAGCACGGAGTTTACGCCTACCTCAAGTCAGTGGGAGAATGTTTCCCTTGACCTCAGTGCCTATGCGAGTGAGGATAATATAACATTCGCTTTCGTTGGGGTAAATGGATACGGGAATAATCTATACGTAGATAATATCAATGTGCAAGGAGGCTCAACTACTGCGCCGCCATCTGCAGATTTTGTCGCCTCAAATACCACGATTTGTGCTGGTGAATCAGTGAGTTTTACCAATATTTCTACGGGAACACCGACATCTTACTCGTGGTCATTCCCTGGTGGAAACCCATCGTCATCTCCACAAACGAATCCGGTAGTTACTTACAACAATCCGGGTACTTATACGGTGACCTTAACAGCTACAAATGCGGGAGGTAGTGACACTGAAACGAAAAGCAATTACATTGTAGTGGGAAGCGGACCAAGTTTAAGCTTGAGTTCTACTCCTGCGGCATGTTCAGGTATCAATAATGGTACAGCAACTGTTGTTGCCAGTGGTGGAGCGGGTAGTTACACCTACTCATGGACAGGAACAAGTAGTACAAGTGCTACTGCTATTAATTTGGCTCCTGGTCAATACACGGTGACGGTGCAGGATGCAAATGGGTGTAATTCTTCCGCAAGTGTAACGGTAGGTGCGAATACCGATGTGAGTGTTCAATTACAAGTAACAGATAATAGTGCTTCGGGTGGAATAAGCAGTATTTCAAGTGCAGTTTCTGGTGGTGTGATGCCTTACACGTATTTGTGGAGCAATGGGGATATCACAGAATCCATAACGGGTATAGGTCCGGGAAACTATACCTTAACAGTTACGGATGCTAACGGATGTACTGGGGCCGCTAGTGGATCTATTGCTGGGGTTGGTATTCAAGAATTGGAATGGCTCGCTTATGTGAGTTTATATCCTAATCCTACTTCATCGAACATCTCTTTAGATATTGCTTTAATTCAAGAGGAGGATCTGTCGATTCAATTACTGAATCCATTGGGTCAGATAATCTTGGAAGAAGAGTTGATTGATTTTCAATCGGGATTGAGACAGTTTGATCTAAAGAATCTTGCTAATGGCGTTTATTTCGTTCGAATTTCCAATCAAGAAGCTTCGAAGCTTTTACGCTTTGTAAAGAAAAATTAATCTATAAATGACCTAACAGGTTCAAGAATCTGTTAGGTCATTTATCACTTTCCACAACGTTCATATTTCTCCAAACATTTACCTTTTACCTGCTGTATCTTTGACGCATGGTTAAAAGAAAAATACTTTTGTTGGGCTCAGGCGAGCTCGGGAAAGAATTGGTTATTGCCTTGCAACGTCTGGGTGAGCATGTGGTAGCTTGTGACAGCTATGCAGGTGCTCCTGCAATGCAAGTGGCAGATGAATATGAAGTTTTTAGTATGTTGGATGCTAATGCCTTGGATGCAGCGGTTGCCAAGCACAATCCTAAACTTATTGTTCCAGAAATAGAATCGATACGAACCGAAAGATTTTTCGCCTATGAAGAACAAGGGTATCGCGTGGTCCCAAGCGCTAAGGCCGCTAATTATACGATGAATCGAAAACTGATTCGTGATTTAGCCGCCAAAGAGTTAGGCTTGCGGACTGCCAAATATGCTTATGCGACCAACAAAGATGAGTTTATTCAAGCTGTGGAAGAAATTGGCTTTCCTTGTGTAGTTAAGCCTTTGATGTCAAGCTCGGGTAAGGGGCAAAGTGTTGTGAAAACGAGGGAAGACCTTGAAGAAAGCTACACCTACGCGATGGAAGGAAGTCGTGGAGACCTAAAAGAGATAATCATTGAGGCCTTTGTTGATTTTCATACCGAGATTACCTTACTCACCGTTACTCAATCGAATGGTCCAACATTGTTTTGTCCTGCTATCGGTCACCGTCAGGAGCGCGGTGATTATCAAGAATCGTGGCAGCCATGTTCCTTGAAAGACGAGGATGTTAAAGAGGCTCAACATATGGCCCAACAGGTAACCGAGGCATTAGGCGGATCGGGTATTTGGGGTGTTGAGTTTTTTATAGGTAATGATGGCGTGTATTTTTCGGAGCTTTCTCCACGACCGCATGATACGGGAATGGTTACATTGGCTGGAACTCAAAATTTGAGTGAATTTGACTTGCATGCACGAGCGATTTTAGATTTACCTATTCCCACCATTACCCTCGAGCGAGCGGGTGTAAGTGCGGTGATTTTGGCTATGCATGAAAGTCAGGAATTGCCGCAATATTCGGGACTGGAAGAAGCCTTAAAAACCACTAAGACAGATCTTCGATTGTTTGGAAAACCAAGTACCAGAAAATATCGAAGAATGGGTGTTGCTTTGTGTTACGATGACTTGGGTTCGGATATGCAGGCACTGCGTGAAAAAGCTGCGCAATCTGCTTCGAAAGTAGTCGTTAAATAACTGAACTCCTTAATTAAAGTTTATGAAAAAAATCCTTTTGCCCATCATTGCGGCCATCTTGTTGAATGCTTGTCAATTATTCGAGCAAGAAATTGACTTGGATAAAATTAAAAATCCGGACAAAGTCATATTTGAAATGTACCCTAATTTTCAGCTCGAACGTATGTATGTCGAAGATTTGAATTATGATGAATTCTTGGACTATGAGATCATTGGCTATGACAAATTTGATAATTACATCGAAGCTTATTTTATTCATAACGGGGAAGATTCGGATACCTATACCTACATGACCGGAGATGATTATTGGAATGATTATGAAGGATATAGTGAGTATTACGAAAATGTTGAAGAATACTTTGAAGGGATGGAAGATGTTAGTTCCGTGGAAGAAATCTTTTACCAGGATGTAAATACGGATGGAATTGAAGATGCCTTGGTTGTTTCCCATTACACCTCTGATGATTATTACTCTATTGATGTCTACATTTTCGTTGGAAGTGATAAGGGTTTCGAGTATTTTGGTTTGGGCGAAATGCACTATCCATCATCGGAAGAGGAGTTTGGTGTGTTTAAAACTATTGCTTTTGAAGAAGAATATTTTACCATTGAATTGGCGGAGTCAGGCAAATGGGAGCGCTACATTACGTTTAAATATGACGCTTATGAAAATGACTTTCTTCTTCATCAAGATGGCGGTAAAGTATGGAATGAACAAGGTGAGCTAGAAATTGATGAACTTTTAACTGAAGATGACTTTGGTTATAAATATTTTTATGAGTTTATGCCGGATGATAGCGATGTGTTTTCGCTTCGATTGGGCTATTGGGTAAACAACACCACGCAGTTACTCGAAGCGCTTGGTAGCAATCGAATCATTCATATTCAGCAAGGAGATTATATATTGAATGATTTAAATGCATTGCCTGCTGAAGCACGAAGTAATTTTAACTCAACTACCGATTGGTCTACATTTTATTCAACGGATGCATACACCTATCAGGGTTGGGGGCCAGGAAATAAATCTGAAATCGCTCTCACGCTGGTTAATTTGAGAAATACAACGTTCATCGGTGAAGGAGATGTTCGCTTTATCGTTGATAATGAACTGGTTTCAGTGCTTCGCATAGAGAATTGTGCCAAATTGGATTTTGAGAATATTTATATGGTTCATGATGTAGGCCAAACTTGCGGAGCCAACGTTTTAGACATTTTTTACTCTGATGAAATCGAATTTGAGTATTGCGTATTCGACGGTAGTGGAGAAATAGGTGTTTTAGCTGAAGCTTGTTATTCGGCTTATTTTACGAATTGTGACTTTACAAATTGCACAAATGGTGCAATAGATTTCAGTGATAGTGATGCTATTTTTGATTACTGTAATTTTAATAACAACTCGATTTATTCTTCACTAGTTGGGGCATACGGTTATTCTTCACTTGATTTTTACGATTGCTCATTCACTAATAATGAGGCCAATGCCCGTGAAATTTCGGAGGAGACTTATCTGTTTTATGCCGATGATGACGCATATATCTACTTGGATTCCTATTCAATTATTGAAAACAATTCTGTAAATAAACAGCTCAACGATAGGAATAATGTTACACTTCCTTAAGTGCTGTTTAAACTATTTTCTTCTGCTTATGCATGTTTTTTGTGGTAAATAGTTGTATCCCTTCCCATAACCTGCTCTGCCGGTGAAAATTCGATTCATAAAATGATATTCATGATTATAAATGAACCTATTGTTGCATTCTTAGGGAGTTTCACCGGTAGTGTTTCAGAAACTTATCAAAAACCATCGGCTATTCTCCATTAATCAGGCTAGTGTATTAAAATTTTAAAGCGACCAGAAACATATTTCTGGTCGCTTTTTTTGTCAATAATAACCATTCAATCCCTAAAGCTTATCTTATTAAAAAAATACCTAATTTTGTGTTTTCATTAAGCTTTTAAACCGACCATAGCATGCAACTGTGTAATCGCGTAGACAAAAGGGTACTGAAAGAGCAAATGGCGAATAGTGATGTCAAGCGAATTACTATTTCTTTTTACAAGTATGCTCAAGTAGGTAATCCTCAATTATTTAGAGATTATGTATATCTGCACTTCAATGAAGTGGGTGTACTTGGTAGAATTTATGTAGCCAGTGAGGGCATTAATGCGCAAATTTCTGTTCCTGAACAAAACTTCGAAGCTTTTAAAGAAAAACTCGAAAGCATTGTGTTCTTGCGCGGTATCCGATTAAATATCGCCGTGGAAAATAAGAGCGATTCTTTTTACAAATTGGTGGTCAAGAATCGACCGAAGATTTTGGCTGATGGCCTGCAGGATGAAAGTTTTGACGTTACCAACAAAGGGCTCCACCTTAAAGCGGATGAGTTTAACGAAATCATCCAAAAAGATAATACCATCTTGATTGATATGCGCAATCATTATGAAACAGAAGTTGGTCATTTCAAAGGTGCTATTACACCTGACGTTGATAATTTCCGTGACTCCTTGCCATTTATTGAAGAAACCTATTTGGGAGGAAACGAAGACAAAAATATTGTGATGTATTGCACCGGCGGTATTCGTTGCGAGAAAGCAAGCGCGTGGTTTAAACATAAGGGGTACAAAAATGTGTATCAATTGGAAGGCGGAATTATCAAATACGCCAATGATATCGCGGATAGAGGCATGCCTAACCTGTTTGTAGGTAAGAATTTTGTGTTTGATGAGCGTTTAGAAGAAACAATTAGTCCCGAGGTTATCGCTAACTGCCATACTTGTGGTGAGCCCTTCGATATTCACACCAACTGCGCCAACGTGGCGTGCAATGTATTGTTTATCCAATGCGACAAATGCAAAGCAACGTTGGATAATTGCTGCTCGGAAGAGTGCAAGGAGATCAATGCTTTACCTGAAGAAGAACAACGAGCTTTGCGAAAAGGTAAAAAGTCGAAGCGCAATGTGTTTAAGAAGGGGAGAAGTGAGAAGTTAATCTATAAGCAATAGTACTCCTTAATACTTATTGCGATGTTATTTAGTAAATACGCGATCAATAAATTCGCGCACGCATCCCTGACCACCATTCTTTTCTAAAACCATATGAGCTACTGCCTGTACTTCACTAACGGCATCGCTCGGTGCCGCAGATAAGCCTACTTGCTTCATTATGCGAATGTCGTTGGTATCATCTCCAATGAAAGCAACGTCTTGGTAACTCAGATTGAGTTCATTCAGCCAGGTATTTAGAATCTCTAACTTGTCGTCACTTCCTGCATAGCAATATTTTACGCCCAGCATAGCAGCCCGGTGATGGACAATTTTTTTACTAATTGCCGCACTGATGAAGCCTACTTCTATACCATTTTTTAACAGGTTTTTGATACCCATACCGTCTTTAGCGTTGAATTTTTTCATTTCATCACCATTCTCACTGATATATATGCCACCATCTGTTAAAGTGCCATCCACATCCAATACGAGAAACTTGATATCCTTAACTTCCATGCACGCGAAGATCCTATAATTTTCTCGTAAAAGCAATATGTACTAAATTACATACGCCTGTGCGTTTAAAAATTGCTAAATGTGGCATACCGCGTGATAATTTTACTAATTTCGTAACACGATGAGCAGTCCTCAACAAAAACGACCGAAGAAGTCAAGTCCTACCTACTTTAGTTCTATCCTGAGTATTAGTTTGATTCTATTTGTTTTAGGAGTGATCGGTACTTTTTTTGTTCAATCGTCCCGACTTACCCAAACTTTGAAGGAAAATATGGCTATTCAGCTAGTTTTACAAGAGTCGGTGAATGAAAGTGATCGTTTGCAATTGAGTAAACAGCTAGAAGCGGAGGTCTTCGTAAAAGATGTGGAAGTCATCGATAAAGAAGAAGCAGCTGCGCTTATGAAAGAGGACTTAGGTGAAGATTTTCTTGAAACCATCGGTTATAATCCCTTGCCGGATGCCATTGTTTTACACGTTAATGCCGTGTATTCCAATCCCGATAGTTTGGCTTGGATCACAGAAAAGATTTTGAGTAATCAGTTGGTTGTTGCGGTGAATTACGATGAAAATTTATCCAAAAACATCACACAATTTTCCTCTAAGGTGCTAGTTGGGATGCTTATATTCCTGGGTTTGTTAGTGCTTATTAGTTTTATCATTATCGATAATACGATTAAGTTGGCGATGTTTTCCCAGCGTTTTATCATTCGAAGCATGCAATTAGTGGGTGCCAAGCGATGGTTTATAACCAAACCATTCGTTTTTCGGGCCATTTTTAATGGTGTTTTAAGTGCTGTTATAGCCTCTTTGGCCTTACTGGTTAACATGTATCTTTTAGAAAAATATTTGATTGATTTAAATATTTTTAGTCATTACCTCGACTTTCTAATGGTTGCTGGAGTCCTGTTACTTTTGGGGATTGTTATATCTTTGCTAAGTACTTTTTTCGCGGTGCGAAAATACCTGCGAATGAAATTAGATGACCTTTATTAAAATTGAATAATGAGCGCACAACACGAATTGATCTACAGTAAAATGAATTACATGCTAATCGGAATTGGTGCACTATTAGTTGTGGCAGGTTTTTTCCTGATGGCTGGTGGTGGCAATGAGCTTGGCCCGGATGGTTATGCCTATGAGTTCGATGAAAGTATTTACAGTTTTCGTCGCTTGACGGTAGCGCCTATAGTTATTATGCTTGGATTTATTACAGTAGCCGTTGCCATTTTGAAAAAGTTTAAGCGTCCAGAATAATGAGTGTTTGGCACGCGATTATTCTTGCAATAATCGAGGGGATCACTGAGTTTCTTCCTATTTCGTCCACAGGACATATGATTATCGGTTCCTCATTTATGGGAATTGCTTCCAGTGAATACGTGAAAATGTTTACCGTTGCTATTCAGTTTGGCGCTATACTTTCCGTTTTGGTTCTTTACTGGAAAAGATTCATGCAATCTGTCGATTTCTATATTAAGTTGTGTATTGCTTTCTTGCCAGCAGCCTTTTTTGGTTTATTACTGAATGATTATATCGATGCTTTACTGGATAACCCATGGGTGGTTGCGATCAATCTAATTTTAGGGGGTATATTTTTAGTTTTTGTTGACCGTATTTTTGCTGAAAATGAAGAGTTACAAGTAGATCAATCCATTAGTAAAAGAAAAGCCTTGTTTATTGGTTTTTTTCAGGTGATTGCTATGATACCTGGGGTCTCGCGTTCGGCGGCCACTATAGTTGGTGGACTTACACAAAAGCTGAATCGAAAAAATGCTGCAGAATTTTCTTTCTTCTTGGCTGTTCCCACGATGTTGGCCGCAACGGGTTATAAGATGTTGAAGTATCAATTGGATGTGGGTTTTTCTATGGGAGATGTTAAAATGTTGCTTTTGGGTAATGTGCTTGCTTTTGTAGTAGCCTTACTCGCCATCAAAGGATTCATCGGTTTCTTAACCAAATATGGATTTAAATTCTTCGGATATTATCGGATCATTGTAGGATTGGTATTAATTATTGTGCTTAGTTTAGGTATTGTAGTTTAATTGAACTTCTATTCTTAAACTTCGTTTCAATTAGTGCAACTAATAAATTTTAAGATGAAAAAAATCATAGGATTTCTGCTTATTGCGGCTAGTTTGAGTGCTTGTTCTGAACCGCCTCGTTTACCTATTTATGGCAAGGAAGTAGTAAAAACGGACGCTGGATATGATACGATTATTAATACGGTGGCAAACTTTGAGTTTGTAGATCAAAAAGGCGAAGTTGTAAACAATGCCACATTTCAAGACAAGATTTTTGTCACTGATTTTTTCTTTACCTCTTGCCCTTCGATTTGCCCAGTTATGACGAAGCAAATGCTACGTATTCACGATGCTTATATGGATAATCCTGCAGTTGCCTTATTGTCTCATACCATTGATCCTGTTCGCGATAGCATACAAAAACTGGATGCCTATGCTGCGAAAATTGATATTCTTAGTAATGAGAAGTGGCATTTTGTTACGGGAGAGAAGGAAGATCTCTTCGCCATGGCTGAAGATTATATGATTGTTGCCTTCGAAGATGATGAGGTGCCTGGCGGATTTGAACATAGTGGTTTTTTTATCTTAATCGACAAGGAACAGCGGGTGCGTGGATATTATGATGGAACATCTGAAGCGGACGTTACACAACTTATTAGTGATATAGAGATTTTGTTAGATGAATACGAGAACTAAGACAGCTTTGATAGCGGTTGGTGTAATGCTTGGTTTTTGGTTGTTAACCAAAGGACTAAACAGCTTGGTTAGAAGTCCAGGTGCTACAAGCTATGCCTATAATTGTGCCCAATGCCATGGCGAAAATGGAGAGGGTATAGGCCAACTGGTTCCTCCTTTAGCTAATACAGACTGGTTGGAAGAAAATATCAATCAGGTGCCTTGTATCATTCGACATGGGATAAAAGATTCTTTATTTGTTAATGGCGTCTGGTACAATGAGGAAATGCTGGGCTTAGCGCAACTCAATGATATTCAGGTAGCGAATATTACGAATTATATCAGTAAACGATTCACTAAGGAACAGACTTTCTTTACCCAAGATAAAGTAGATGAACTGCTCAATGCTTGTGAGATAGATTAAGGCTTAAACCCTAAAGTCATTTCTCTTTTTCCTGGAGGACCAGGTACGCCTTCAACTTCAAAACCGACAGCTTTTAAATTCCGTTTAAACTGTCCTTTGGCACAATATGTGGCTAAATGTCCGCCCGAGTTTAATAAGGTATACATTTTTTCCAGCACAGGCGGTTCCCATAAATGTGCTTGTGAATTGGGAGCAAAGGCATCATAAAAAACGACATCTATTTTCGGTATAAAACTTAAATCTGTCGATTCTAATAAACCCTTAATTTTCATCAGCTGGAAATTTGCAGAAAGTTTTATGCATTCTTCCCATACGGCATCATGTATATTATTAAACATTTCCTTTGATCCAACTAACTTAGGGTAGTTGAGTTGCCTGGCTTGTTCGACATCCAAAGGATAGGCCTCTATGGTATAGTATTCCACCTTGACATGATTTTTTTCCGCATATTCACAGGACAATAAAGCGTTTAAGCCTGTGCCGAATCCCATTTCAAAAACCTTGACTTTTGACTTGTCTTTGTGTCGTTCTAAGCCTTCTTTGATGAACACGTGCTGACTTTCCTGCATAGCGCCGTGGATAGAGTGGTAGTGTTCACCCAAAACATCATGAATAACGGTATGGCTACCATCTTTTGTCGAAACAATTTTCATGGGCTAAAGGTACGGAGATTTGGCAATGAGTTATTTAGCTCATTAGTCAATTGACAAATTATCAAACTATCATAGAAAATTGACTTCGTTCAACTGATCTTTAAACCAACTTGTTACACTAAATCGTTCAGATTGACAAGGGAGTACCTCATGCCAGAGCTCACTTTTAAAGATAGCTAGTCGATTAAATATCGGTTCAATAATCGTCTTTTCATCTTCCTTATAAATCACCAACTGTCCGCCATCGTCTGCTTGCCAATCCTCGTTTAGATACAAGACTAGAGAAATAATTCTGTGGGCCTGGTGCTCAAACTGGTCTTTATGCTTTTTGTAAAACGAAGCTCTGGGATAGATAGCATACATCGATTCGAAATCTTTGAGGGATAGAAAGAACGCACGGCTCGTTTCTTGCATAAGTTTTTCTAGGGTATTCATGTAGATTTTCGTGGCTGGCAAACAATCCTGCTTATTAATCCACTTGATTTTATCGGCTCGATAATTTTCTTGAATATGTAATTTATCTAAATGACCGATACCGGCCTTTTTGAATGCCTCTTCGGCTTGCCAGAATTTGGCTTCCTCAAGGAGCTGCTGGGCAGTTTCGTTGGTCAAGAAATTATCAATGAGCAACAAGCCCTCGTGCGCAAAATGATCGAGTTGCGCCTCAGTCAATATGTGCCCCATCTTTAGATAACGGCTAAGGTTTTCGCCTCGATAGTGGATACGTCTTCAGGCGTAAAGGTCTTACCCGTAATTTGCTCATATAAATGAATATACTTTTGACTAATTGTTTGAACGATTGCCTCATCCATCTCAGGCATTTGCTGCCCATCTTTGCCTTGAAATCCTTTGCTCATCAACCATTCTCGCACAAACTCTTTGGATAGGTGTTGCTGTGCTTCACCCTTGGCTTGTCGTTCATCAAAACCCTCCAAATAAAAATAACGCGAAGAATCTGGCGTGTGAATTTCATCAATCAAGATAACTTCATCATGATAGATACCGAATTCATATTTTGTATCCACCAAGATCAAACCGCGCGCACGAGCCATTTCTGTTCCTTTAGCAAACAAGGCGCGGGTATATTTTTCAAGTGTATTCCAAACTTTCTCGCTTACGATTCCGCGGGCTAAAATATCTGCCTTACTGATATCTTCATCGTGCCCTTCTTCCGCTTTCGTAGCTGGAGTAATAATAGGTTCGGGTAGTTTATCATTTTCTTTCAATCCTTCAGGCAGACTTACACCACAAAGTTCTCTCAAGCCACTTTTATAGGTTCTGGCAGCATGACCCGCCAGATAGCCGCGAATAACCATTTCTAAGCGAATTGGCTCACATTTTTTTCCAACCGTTACGTTAGGGTGCGGTATGCTCTCTACCCAATTAGGTACAATGTCTTTGGTGGCTTCTAGGAAGTGAGCTGCCAATAAGTTGAGCACTTGCCCCTTGTAAGGAATGGCCTCCGGTAAAATATGGTCGAAAGCCGATATGCGGTCGGTAGCGACCATAATTAGTTTGTCTTTCAGGCTGTAAACGTCGCGTACTTTTCCGTGGTATACATTTTCTTGGTTCGGGAAATTGAAATCGCTAGAAGCTAAAGTGACACTCATGGCATTTATTTTGTGTAAAAATACATCAGCATAAACTAGAAAGATATATTTCTTATAAACTCATGTTGAAAATGAAGTGAATTGTGCTTCCGTGTTTGAAAACTGTTAAAAGCTTAGATCAGGTCGTCGAATTTCTCCGCCGAGATGTGCCGTGTAAAGCATAACTAGGATATTGACAGCTAACAAGGCTATGATAAGCCATGCGATTCGTTTGTCTGGTTTTTCTTCCTGAAGGATACTTGCCCAGCCCATGATGCCAAGGAAAGCAGCAATGACTTGAATGACGAAAGCAACGCGTCCCCATAGCGCGTGATTCTCTACTAAGTTTTGATTATATCCCTCTAAAAATCCTTTGAGGTAGTCAGCAGCTTCAGGTCCAGTAAAATAGGCGATGCCAGCAGTAATACCAAAGAGAATCAGCAAGCTGTAATTGAGCTTCCATGTTTCATTGTCCATGGTGTCATTTCTTTGCTTAACTGCGCGATACAACAACCAAGGGGTTCCGATTACCGCAAAGTGAACAATCACAATATGTATCCAGTTAGCGAGCATTTTGAGCTTGTTTTACATGAGAAGACAGTGTTATTTGTCCTCCGCGCCGGTTTTTATCGCCTCTTTAGGGTCAATACCTTTATCTACTTGCTCATAATCTAGGGTAGATCCCCCCATGCTGTGTGGGATGAGATAAACAATGGTCATCACAACTGCAGCCAAGGTAACAGCTATTCGACTCACATTTTCTTTCTTTTTCGGTTTAAAGCCAATAACAGCCAAGGCTAGTGCCCACGCGAGCCACATAATGAGCATTTTATTGTCGGTGAAGTCACCTCCATAAGGAAAGCCAGTCCAGTATTCACCAAAAGCACTTTTTTGTACCAGAGGTCCTAGAATCATGCCGCCCAAGGTCATAGCCCCAAATGCTACGATGGCCCATTTACGGAAGGTGCTATCATTGAAAACTGCTCCTAATCCAGCACGAATGCCGAAGAGTATAACGATAATCATCATAGTCACATGCGGAATAAGAATGAAGTCAGAAACTGGGTCTTTGTATCGCAAGATGATTTGGTCTTCTTCTTTCTCAGGGATTCTAAAGATTTTACCATTGATAGAACCACTCACGAAGTATTCCATTTTACCTGCAGCGGGTTGAACGGGAAGTTGTGCAAGAAAACGACCGTCTTCTTCCAGTTGAAAATCTATGGCGGTAATGGAATCCTGTGTTTGATAACGCTTAAAGTTTAGGGTAGCTTGGTAATCAGCGCCTTCAACGATTGGCATTTCTACTTTTGCCCCAGCGGTGGTTTCATGCGTTCGGATGAGTTCGTACCTAAGCTTTTCACCATTATTTTCCAGGTAGCCCTTGTATTCGTAGGTTGGCCCCGTACTTCGTTGATAAATCATAGCAGATACTGCGAGAAGCACTGCCAGTACCCATAAAATTACCTTCTTTGCCATTTTGTTAACAAATTAAATATTGCGATGCAAGTTACTTGTTTTTGCGCAAACTATTTTCGAGCAAGCTTGGGCGTTTTGTCTTAAAAATGTCAAGATATGGAGAGTCTATATCTGTGAGATGCACTTCGCTGTACGCCCATGATAAAATTTGTTTGATGTGATATCTTTCATCTAATGTTATGTGCTTTATCCTTTATCTTAATCCATTGATGTCATATCGAGATACAAAACTCCAAACCAATTCAGAGGCATTTTGACCTTGAAAACTTGATTTAAACCAAACGTGATCTCCTCCGATATATTTGTAATGTTCCACAGAAACTGAGTTGTCTCCCTGATCATAAACATAATGCTCAATATTGTTTTCACTTATTACGCTTGGACTTAAAACTGTATTATTGAAATTTATCCAATGGTCCAAGGTACTTTGGGTAGAGTTCCATTCACTACTCCCACTATAGGGGAGAACACCATCAGAAGTTCCATGAAGATGTATGACCGGCATTGGATGACTGGTAGGTCCAATACAGTCCAACATAGCGCCTGACACGGACCCTATTGCAGCAATTAAATCACTTTTATAGTTTGCAAGTCCATATGCCATCATACCACCATTTGAGTATCCAACAGCATAAACTCTTTCTGCGTCAATGTTATATTGTGATGAAACAACGTTAATTAATGATTCAACAAAACCGAAATCATCTGTATCACTTTTGTTATCATTACCATTTGGGCATGCATTCCAGTAAGAATAGCCTTCTGAACAACTCCCTTGAGGATAGACCAAAATGAAGGTGTCTGATTCAGCCAGTTGTCGCATATCTGCTTCTTGCAAAAAATCACTTGCGCTGCCACCAAATCCATGAAAATTTAACATTAATGGAACTGCAGATGACCCATTATATGAGTTAGGTAAGTACAAGATATACTCTCTATTTTGTCCGTCATGCACCAAAGCTTGCGCATTCGAGTTTGAAAAGCAACTCTCTAAATTATTTTTATTGTCTTTTTTGCAACTACTTACGATGATAAAAAGAATGACGAAGAACAAAAGTGATTTTTTCATTGTAAAGTCTTTTTTGCTTTTTAAGTGTGTAATTTGCTCAAAAACATTGCATATCTATATATAGGTATGCATTATAATGACTATTGTTTTACATTCACAAACATAAGCAATATCACCTACATTCTCTTTTGCCATCCTCGAATCCCTTAACTTTGTCGTGCAAATGAAAAAACTCCTCATCATCGGGCGACACTTTCCTGAACCCAGCACAACAGCTGCAGGTAGCCATATGCTGGATATTATCCAATGCTTTCAAGCGATGGATTATAGCATCTCCTTGTGCAGTGCAAGTGCCATGGGCGAGCATGCTATGGATTTAATGACTGTGGGAGTGGATGCCCAATTGGTTCAACTCAATGATAGTAGTTTTGATGAATATCTTTTGAAGCTCAATCCCACGCTAGTTTTGTTTGATCGGTTCATAACAGAGGAACAATTTGGGTGGAGAGTAAGTGAGCAAGTCCCTCATGCCATAAAAATATTGGACATGGAGGATTTGCATTGCCTCCGGCGCGGAAGGGAACAGGCGGTAAGAGATTGCGAAGAATTTAATGATAACTTCCTATTCACGGATGATGCTAAACGAGAAATAGCCAGTATTCTGCGCTGTGATTTAAGCTTGGTGATCTCGGAAGTGGAAATGGATATTTTAGAAAGTAAGTTCAAAATTCCTTCAGGCCTTTTGTGTTATTTTCCCTTACTGTACAATGATCTCAAAGCTAAAATTTCACCTTGCGCTGAGCGCCATCATTTTGTAAGCATTGGTAATTTTAATCATCCACCAAATCTCGATGCAGTGAAGCAACTCAAGATGGAAATTTGGCCCAAAATCCGTCGAGCTCTGCCTGAAGCGGAATTGCATCTTTATGGTGCGTATACTCCGCAATTTATCCAAGAGTACCATAAACCCCAAGAAGGATTTTTTATCGATGGCTGGGTAGAAGATGCGGATGCTATGATGCGCGAAGCCCGGGTTATGCTCGCACCTCTTCGATTTGGGGCAGGTCTCAAAGGCAAACTCTTTGATGCCATGCGAAATGCATTACCGGTTGTTACTTCCTCAATCGGGGCAGAAGGCCTGTACGGTGATATGCCGGTGCCTGGAATTGTTACGGATGATCAAGATGCTTTTGTGGACGCAGCTATCAGCTTATATACGGCGAAGGATTTGCATGAAAGCTTATCTCAAAGATGCGAGACAATTTTAAACAAACGATTTGCTAAAGCGCCATATTTTCAGCACCTACACGCGCGTATTTCGCAATTGAAAAGCAATATAGCCGTGCACCGTCAGAAGTATTTCATTGGCCAGGTTATGCAGTATCATCAAATGCAGAGTACGAAGTATATGGGAAAGTGGATAGAGGAGAAGAATAAAAAGTAAGTATTTCCTTGGAGCTCTTATCAATTGTTATTCCTGAGAATTCCGACATTCCGAGGATACATTAGGAATCTTTCATGTAGGGAGTTATGATAGGTTCATCTTATTTTTATGAATTTCCAAGCTCTCTACTTACGCAAAATCAACTCGCACCTTTCCTTTTTTTAGTCGTTGTCCGTCACATTTTGTAATCACATGTTCTGCCAATGGCGTATGCACGGCTACATAGCTTGATGTGTCTTTAATCTCTATCAAACCGACATGCTTCATATCGAGTTCGCCTATCTTACATACAAACCCAAGTACATCGCCCTTAGAGACTTTTTGCTGGCGCCCGGCACTTATGTATAAGGTGCTGAAGGTAGGTGCTTGTATATTGGATTCCGATACTTCCGGAGTGAATGCAATAATTTTTTCATGCAGATAATCGGGTAATGCTTTGCCTTCCGTTAGCATTAAAAATACTTTGCCATTCTTGTTCATTCGGGCTGTTCGTCCGTTACGATGGGTAAACACATCTTCTTTACTGGGAATTTGAAAATGTATAATGTTTTTAATCTCAGGAATGTCTAATCCGCGTGCGGCCAAATCGGTAGCCAAAAGCACGTAATTGCTCCCGTTTCGAAATTTCAACAAGGACTTTTCTCTGTCTTGTTGGTCCAGGTCCCCAAAGAACAAGCTGTGGGGTATCTCTTCGTGGTAAAGAAAATCACTAATGGTGTCAATGTCTTTCTTAAAGTTGCAGAATACAACGCTGGATTCTCGATCAAAATTTCGGAGTAGAGAAGCCAGCTTAGCTAACTTGTCTTGCCAAGGTGATTCGACGAAATAGAAGCTTAAATTCGGTTGAAGATTTTCATTTAAATAATCTATAGTTTTTAGCTTATCTAATTGAATAAAGTCGGGAAAGCTATCCATGCGTGTAGCTGAAGTTAGGATATGCTGCCTTTTTTGCGGAAGTAATCGAAAGATGCTTTGCATTTCCTTACTAAATCCCATCTCCAAGGATTTGTCATATTCGTCCAGAACCAGGGTTTTTATAAACCGCGACTGAAAAGTTTTTCGTTGCAAGTGATCAAGTAATCTTCCTGGCGTGGCTACCAAAACAGCGGGTGGATGTTTTAAACGCTCTCTTTCTCTACTGAATGAATGACCACCATAACAGCTTAATACTTTATGTCCAGTTTTCATAGCTCGAAAGACCTTTTCAATTTGCAGCGCCAATTCCCGCGTGGGTGCTAAAATCAAGGATTGCACTTCGTCGATATCTTTTTGTAGATTGCGTAGCACGGGCAATAAAAATGCTAAGGTTTTCCCACTGCCTGTTGGAGCGAGCAATAAAGTATTGCTATATTTTTCACTTATTTGTAAGAGCTCCTCTTGCAAAGGTTTGATTCCTTTAAAACCTAGGTTGTTGAGTATGCTTGGGATGTCTAATTTGGTGTGACTCATGCTTGCGTTGATTTCTCAGATGAACGAATTTGTAATGCCTCAGCGCATCGCATGCCATCGATGGCTGCGCTAACTATCCCTCCAGCATATCCCGCTCCTTCACCGCAGGGATATAAATTCGAAATTTGAGGATGTTGGAGCGTTTCTTTATCGCGCGGGATGCGCACAGGGCTACTTGTGCGACTTTCAACCCCCACCAATATGGCGTTATTTGTTCGGTATCCTTTCATTTTCCGTCCAAATTCCACTAAGCCATCTCGCATGCTTTCAGTAATAAAGGAAGGCAAAATTTCACTTAAATCGCGACTTGTGATTCCGGGTTGATAAGAAGTTCTCGGCAGGGTAGAGGATACCCTATTTTGTATAAAATCTTCTACTCGCTGGGCGGGTGCTTCTATGCTGCCTGTAGCATTAAATGCACGCTTTTCGATTTCCTCTTGAAATTTTAAAGCTGCTAAAGATCCAGCTGATGCATAGGTTTGCCAGTTTTGCGGCTTTACCTCAACTACTAAGCCACTGTTGGAATACGGCCCATTTCGAGCGCTTGAACTCCATCCATTCACCACGGTTTCATTTTGTCCTGTGCTCGCTGAAGCTATCACTCCGCCAGGACACATACAAAAGGAAAATACCCCACGTCCGCATGCTTGCGTAACTAATTTATATGAGGCGGGAGGTAGGTATTTTCCACGTTCAGGTTTATTGTATTGAATGGAATCGATAAGCTCCTGACTATGCTCAATGCGAACACCTAAAGCAAAGGGTTTAGCTTCAATAAGAATATCTCGTTTTTGAAGTAGGTAAAAGATATCTCTTGCACTATGGCCTGTAGCTAAAATCACTTGTTCGCACGGGTGTTCCGATCCATCCTCACAAACAAGTGTTTTAATTTGTCCATCTTTTACAATAATATCACTGAGCTTTTTTCCGAAGTAAATCTCACCACCGTGGTCCAATATGGTTTGACGCATGCGCGCGATGATTTTAGGTAGCTTGTTTGTTCCAATATGCGGTTGGGCTTCATAGGCTATTTTTTCATCGGCTCCGTGTTGCACAAAAGTATCCAGTACTTTCTTAACATTGCCGCGCTTGGTACTGCGTGTGTAGAGTTTTCCATCGCTGTAGGTTCCTGCACCACCTTCGCCATAGCAATAATTGCTTTCAGGATGAATCAATCGTTGCTTATTGATAGCTGCGATATCGTGAATGCGCTCGTTTACTGGTTTCCCTCTCTCGAAAATAATAGGCTTAATTCCTTGCTCCAGGCATTGGAAGGCGGCATAAATTCCTGCAGGTCCAAGGCCAATGATGTGGCAGGTGCTTTCGTGTTGTTTTTGTAGCTTGAATAAATCCGTGTTCCGCTTTATCTCTTCACCTTCCAAAAAGACTTCTACCTTTAGATTGATGATAATGTTTCTTCCACGGGCATCCATTGACTTACGCAACAACTCAATATGGGCAATGGAATTGACAGGTAGCTGGAGTATTTGAGCAACCGCCTCTCGGATGCTAGTTGCTTCGCTTGCTTCTTTTGGAGTAAGCTTTAACTGGAGTATAGTTGACATTTCAGTGTTAGGTATTTATCCTAAATAGATACAAAGGTAGGCAATCTTTGTGGTGAGTTAATCAGCCAAAGGAAATTTAAAGAAAAGTAGGAAGGGTATTAATATGACCAGAAATCTTGCTTGAATTTGAACTTCATGCTCAATTCATGCACCTGGCCAACATCCCGGCGAACATCACCAGCGCCCATGTCGTATGCATACGATATACTAAAGGCTTTTTTCACAGTAAAACCGGCTTCCATCATTACCGTGCTCAAACTTCTCCAGCCACCGCCAATAAAAAATACTTCCTGAATGGCAAATCGCGCTGATAGCATGGCTTGAGGCGGCGCATTGATTACATAGTGAAAGTTGAAAGCGGGTTCAATGTAATAAGCTTTATCGTTCGGCCCTTTGATTTGCTTTTTATTTAAGAATATACGACCACCGAACATGGCGTAATAATGTTGCATTTTTTTAAACTTCGTTTGCTCGCCATTTTGCCCTTCGATAGGAACATTTAAATTGAGTAATTGGGGAATCGATGCACTGGCAAACAAGGTTTTACTTTTATAATACACACCGAATGAAGCATCTGGAAAGAATTGAGACCCTCGGTTTCGGAAAATGGCTTCATCTTGAGGGATGTCGAGGCGAATTTTGTCTCCATTCAGTCGGTATTGTCTAATTCCTGCAGATAAACCAAATGACAGAACTTTGTATTCGCTAACCCCTCTTCTAAACTCCGATAGTACAATATTGTAGGCAAATGAACCTGTAAATCCAGTAAAAGAGGTAGGGCCGATAAAATCATTAAAAATAACAGCACCTACGCCGATATTTTTACTTTCAATACTGGTATGATATGAAGCGATTGCAGTAAAAGGTGATTCATTAATGTTTGTCCATTGTTTACGCACAGAAAGATTAATTATCGAGGCTTGATCTGTACCCGCCACAGCTGGATTATATACAAATGCATTTTCCCGGAACAAACTAAAATCAGGAATTTGCTGCGCACTTAGGCTGACACTAATCAATAGAAATAAAAGGGTAGTTAGATTTTTCATGAGCTGCACTTTATTCTATTATGGTAATAGGTCCTGTATAATTTTGCGTTTGCTCTCCATTTTCGAATATTCGAAGAATGTAGTAGTAGGTTCCCTCTGGCAATGTTTTACCATTCCAGGTTCCATACCAGTCATTTTGGTAATTATCTGTTTTGTACACAGCATCACCCCAGCGGTTGAGAATGCTAACTTCATTTTCCGGGAAGCGATACAACCAACGGATATACCAAAAATCATTTACCCCATCGCCATTTGGAGAGATTCCCGAAGGAATAAACGGTCCGTCTTCTGAAAATCTTTCATCCACCGTTACGGTTATCGAGTCAATATCTTTACAATTATCTGCATCTTCAACCAATACATATACAGTTGCTGTACTGTCGTGCCAGAATAAAGGACTTTGACAATCTGTACAAGATATCGGGTAAGCTGGCTCCCAGGTGTAAATTATTCCCCCGGTGGCATTTAGCTGAATCGTATCTAATAAGTATATAGTGGTGTCATTGCCTGCATCGGCGAAACTTGGTTTCGTAAAAGCTAGAGCAAAGTTTGGTGTAGAGAAATCGTTCCAATCATAGACATCCAGGATATCCCATGGTGCTGCTACGAATTGCGAATCAGCGGGTGCTTGTTGCCATTCAGGTAGGTTTTGCCAGTGAACGATGTCATTCCATTGGTTACCATCTACTGCAGCATCATAGAAGAAACGAATATCTACACTATCGCTTCCCATGTCCTGCCAAATTTTATGGTAATAGGCATCATTAATATCGCAAATTAACAAGGCTCTTTCATCACGATCATAGCCCTCGAGGCTTGCATCGGTATCCGCAAAACGAGCACGAAAAGTTTGCGGTGAGCTACTCGTGTTTAATTCTAGTGGTCGGTAAATTGTACCAAAGAGAGAGGAACCTACTGGAAACAAGTAGCGATCTTCAGTATTGGTAACCCTCGAGATCCCACCATTTTCCAAACTACTTACAAATCCAGAGGAATTCACCACATTGCTTACAGTTGGATTAGTTACATAGACCACATTCGTGTCCATGTTCATTTCTAGAAAGGCTAAATCTAATATGCTGTCTACATAGACATCAAGGTCACCATATTTTATACCTGCATTGCGCAGTAAAAGGTTGTGGAAGTGGGTTTCATCAATTCCTCTGATACGCTGATCGTCGCCAATCATATATACATAACCTTCTCCGATTGAACTGAAGCCGGTATTGCCTGCATTGTTAATCCAGTCATTGGTAAAGAATATGGAGTCTGAATTATCGAATACGCCATTATTTTCCAAGTAGATATCTCCTTGAACAGATAAGAAAGCGCCGTCTTTAATAGATACTAAACCACTATTATTACTGAGGAAACCCTGCGCAAAAGAGCTAAGAGCGATTGATAAAAAAATGGGTAAAGCGTATATTTGCTTCATAGATTTATTTTTGCAAAAGTTAGGCTAAAAGTAATAATTTATTTCTAATTTGGTGCTTTCAAATCCTAATTTAAATCATTCGAATTCTATGAAAAAATATTTACTATTCATTGCATTGAGTTTCTTCTTAGCAGTTGATGCTCAAGTAGGTATTAATATTTTACAGCCCGATTCAAGTGCTATTCTGCATTTGGAAGCTGACGATAAAGGCTTGTTGTTGCCAAGACTGACAACCCCGCAAATGAATGGAATTAATGCGCCTGTGAACGGTTTGACAGTATATAACACAGAGGATAGTCTTATTTATTACTACAATAACGAATGTTGGTTGAAAGCATATCAACGAAATTGTCAAGAGTGTGAGTTTACTTCTTCTGTTAACCAAGGTTTTGCGACCATAGACAGAACGACAACGGATACAGCTTATTTTGAAGTAGATATTGTGAAGTTGAATGGTCCCGATTCTATTACTACTGTAGTACTTTCTTCATTGCCATCGGGTATGCAAGTGATTGTGGAAAATCCGGTAGTTGACTCTGTGGGAACTACGATTATAAAGGTATATGCTAGTATTTGGGCGCCACCGGGGAATTACCCTTTGATTATACAATCGGTTTGTGGTCAAAATGTATATTTTCAGGGTGTAACAGTTGAAGTTGAACCTTGTTTGCAGGTTGACATTGCTGCACCATTGTCGGATGTGGATTTACAGGCTGATTTCAGCTTGCCAGGAGTAGGAACGCCTGTTTGTGTTATTGTGCATGTGTTTGATAACGTGGAGATTTCTTCAACAACTGTTAACGATTACGCTTTGTCTTGGGGAAATATGGATCCTGTTTCACATGTCGGTTTTTTGCATGAAGGTTTTGTATATGGTCAAGGAGGTGATGGAGCTGCTCTAGGAAATCTTTTAAATCTAGCCTCTCCCTTCCAAGATGGTGAAGATGGTGGGGATGCTTTAGAGCTAACTTGTCGCACAACATTTGATTTGCAAGGTGGTGTCTATGGAGGCGGAGGCGGTGGAGGTTCCGTTGGAACCAGTATCGCTATTGGTCCTTTTAACATCCCAATTATCGGTAATTTAGGTCCATTTGTACTTCTCGAAGCTGGTGTTACTGGTGGTGGAGGTGTTTCGGGTGGTCAAGCGCCGCCAGCCGCAGGTTCCGGTGGAGGTGTGCTTCTAGGTCCATCGATAACTGATTCTGGTACAGATGCAACAGTAGGTCCAGTAGCTATTCCGGGTGTTGGTGGTGTGTTGGCTTACCAGATTCCTTTATCATTCAGTGTTACAGTAGTAACCATTACGGTAACTCCATTTGTAAGTTTGAATGCTGGTGATGGTGGTGACTTCGGTCAGCAAGGTGGTGGTGCTTCGGGTACTGCTGGTGCGCAGATTGTGGCTACTGTTCAGATTCCATTTATTGGTACGCAAACATTGATTAACCAAACCATTAGTGCTACTTTAGGTTTGTCGCAAGGTGGGGCTCCTGGAACGGCTATTAATATCAACGGTAATACAACCCTGAATTTGATAACGCCGAATTTCCTAATTAAAGGACCAATTCAGCCGTAATTTCCTTACTATAATAAGAGACGATAATTATGAAAAAGATATTTACAATTGCTTTAGCTAGCTGCCTGTTCGCATGGACTTTCGCTTTTGAAGGTATAATCGAACAAACATATACTAATCCTGAAACGCAGGCCCAGATGACCTTCAAATGGTATATTTCGGGCGAGGATGTACGCTTAGATATGCTAAGTGGAGAAGAATCCATGACAATAATCCCTGATTTTGAAGCTTTGCAATTGGTGCTTTTTGGCAACAAAGCAGATGCTAATGGTGATCATTGGTACTCAAAAACTCCTTTAAATGATGTGGTAGTGAATGCGCCGTCTGTGCGTTTACTAGAAAAAACAGATAGCAAGTTTAACGGTGAACCAGCCAGAGAGGCAAAAGTGATGACGGACAAAGGTTTAATGGTTGTTCAGTACATTGATATGCCGTTGAATATGAAGAATATGATTACTTTCTTTGCGGAGAGTGTGGAGTTTAAGGCCGTTTCTTTGGCTGAGGATAGGGGTTTTCCTGTTAGTTCAGTACTTATGACTTCAAAAGACGCGATTTACACCTTACAAACTAAGTCGGTGAAAGAGCAAAGTTTAGACGCGAAGTGGTTTAATGTTCCTTCGAATTACAAATTGTTTACAGGGATAAAATAATGTAATTGTTATTTGTCTAATTGAAAAAAAAGTTAGACATTTGCAGTCCAAAATTATTAAGCGATGTCAAGAGTTTGTGAATTAACGGGTAAAAAGCCAATGTCTGGGAACAATGTTTCTCACTCAAAGAGAAAGACTAAGCGTAAATTTTTACCAAATTTGGTTACGAAGAAGTTTTTTATTCCTGAGATGGATCGTTGGGTTAGCTTGAAAGTGTCTACTTCTGCGATGAGAACAATCAACAAAAAAGGGATTTTCGCTTATTTGAAAGATTTAGAAAAGAAAGGTGAAATCAAATTAATATCGGAGGAATAAGCAATGGCTAAGAAATCTAAAGGCAATAGAATACAGGTTATTCTGGAGTGCACTGAGCACAAAGAGACTGGTGTGCCGGGTACATCTCGTTATATCACGATGAAAAATCGTAAGAATACGCCGGATAGAATTGAATTGAAAAAATACAATCCAATTCTCAAGAAATATACTGTTCACAAAGAAATTAAGTAATTATGGCTAAGGTATCAAAAAACGCGAAAACGAACCGTCAGGCTCAAGAAGGATCGAAAGACTATGTGAAAGTAATTAAGACCATGAAATCTGATAAGAGTGGTGCTTATACTTTTCTTGAAAAGATAGTTCACAAGGATAAAGTGAAAGAATTTTTAGCTAATAGCTAGAATGTATCAATGTATAATAAGAAAGCTTCTCAGTACGAGGAGCTTTTTTTGTTTAATTTTGTCTCAATAATTGAACTATGAGTTTTTTTAATAAGTTTTTTAACAAAGAAAAGAAAGAGGATCTGGATAAAGGTTTAGAGAAAACCAAAGAAGGATTCTTCTCGAAAATTTCTAAAGCTGTTGCTGGTAAATCCAAAGTCGAAGATGCTGACCTGGACGATATCGAGGAAGCATTGATTGCCTCGGACATGGGCTTGGAGACAACCATAAAGATTATTGATCGCCTGGAGGCTCGCGTTGCGAAAGACAAATTCATTAACACGGCTGACTTAAACGATATCCTGCGAGACGAGATTACCGTTCTACTCGAAGAGAACAATTCGCCCGATATGGAGTCTTATTTACCCCAGGAAAGCAAAACACCTTATGTGCTGATGGTTGTTGGGGTGAATGGTGTTGGGAAAACAACTACAATCGGTAAATTGGCTTATAACTTGAAAAATGAAGGTAAGTCAGTGGTGCTCGGAGCAGCAGATACTTTTCGTGCCGCGGCTGTTCATCAATTGGAAATTTGGGCGGAGCGTGCCGGTGTTCCGATTGTCTCGAAAGGACAAGACGCAGATCCTGCTTCAGTTGCTTTTGATACTTTAAATTCTGCCGTTGCCCAAAATGCCGATGTAGTAATTATTGATACTGCTGGTCGTTTGCATAATAAGGTGAACTTAATGAATGAATTGAGTAAGATTAAACGCGTAATGCAAAAGGTGGTTCCTGACGCTCCTCATGATGTAATGCTGGTGTTGGATGCGAGTACTGGGCAAAATGCGATTCAACAAGCCAAGGAGTTTACTAAAGCAACGGATGTTAGTTGTCTAGCATTAACAAAATTAGATGGCACCGCGAAAGGTGGAGTGGTTATTGGTATTACTGACCAGTTTAAAATTCCTATCCGCTATATAGGCGTTGGTGAAGGTAAAGAACAACTCCAGCTGTTCAATAGAAAGGCATTTGTCAACTCTTTGTTTAGTTAAGATACCTTTCTGTAAATTATTTTTTTCTAAAGTGTTGGAATTAAAGAAATACAATTTATATTTGCATTCCCTTAATTAGGGCGATTAGCTCAGCTGGTTCAGAGCATCTGGTTTACACCCAGAGGGTCGGGAGTTCGAATCTCTCATCGCCCACGAAAAAATCCTGCAGAAATGTGGGATTTTTTGTTTTCATCCATCTGTATTTCATCAATGATTTTTTCGGATTTCTAGTAAACATTAGCTGCAATTAATCAGCTGTTTCGGAACGAAAAGGATAATCTCCAAACAGAAACAACAAATTGGACTATATTTGGAGCTCGATTTACCTTAATTTGTTTTTATGAAATATATTTTGTTCCCTCTTTTCATTTTTATTGGATTGTCGTCAATTTTTGCCCAACAACAATCTATACATCCTTGTGCGAAACATAAAATTGCTCATGCGCAGCAAATGAAATCCGGACAAAAGGCCCTCAATGGTCAAGAAAAGTATGATTTGCATTATGTAAAGCTAGATCTTGATGTGGCCAATACCAGTACGACGATTAACAGCGGTCACGCTATGCTAAATGGTGAAGTTGTGGCTTTTAGTCTAGATATATTTGTCCTGGAATTAGCGAGTTCACTACAAGTTGATAGTGCGAAATTGGATGGAGTTTTGGCTCCGATTAATCGAATAGGCGATGAATTACAAGTTTTCCCACCCACCAATTTAAATCAAGGAGAGAACTTTAGTTTAGATGTATATTATCGCGGTAACCCACCAGGTGGTGGAGGTTTCTTTGGTGGTATATTCAATGGTACTTCCCCAAGCTGGGGTGCTCAAGTTACCTGGACGCTTAGTCAGCCCTTTTCAGCACATACCTGGTGGCCATGTAAGCAAGAGCTGACGGATAAGATTGATTCTTGTGAAATTTGGTTGACTGTTCCTCCAGGAATGAAAGGTGGAGCGAATGGTTTACTTCAACAGGAAGTTTCTCTTGCTGGAGGCAAAACACGATTTGAATGGAAGCATCAACATCCGATAGCCTACTATTTAATGTCAATAGCAGTCGGTCCGTACATAGATTATAGCTTCAATGCGCCGTTACCGGGAACAACAGAAAGTGTTTTTATTCAAAACTACATTTATGATAACCCAGCTACATTAAACAATTTCATGAGTGATATTGATCTAACGGGTGATATGATGTATGTATTTTCTGATTTATATGGTTTGTATCCATTTCGAGACGAAAAATATGGGCATTGCATGGCTCCTCTAAGTGGTGGAATGGAACATCAGACAATGACAACTCAAGGATTTTTTGAAACGGGCCTAACAGCCCATGAGCTTGGACATCAGTGGTTTGGAGATTATGTTACCTGTGCTGATTGGGGGCATATTTGGGTTAATGAAGGTTTTGCCTCTTATTCAGAGTATTTATTTATTCAAACATTAAATCAAAATAGTGCGCAGCAACGAATGGCGGGTGTGCATAATAATGTAATGAGTCAGGGTAACGGAAGTGTATATGTTCCGTTAAATGAGCAGGATAGTGATAGTCGAATCTTTAGTTCACGCCTGACCTATGATAAGGGTTCTGCCCTTGTTCATATGGTTAGACACTGGGTCAATGACGATGATTTGTTTTTCCAGGCTATGAAGACCTACATGAATGATTTTGCTAATTCTACGGCTACAGCAGAGGATTTCATTGCCTCAGTAGAATCTGTAACTGGTGTTTCGATGGATCAGTTTTTAGCACATTGGTACTATGGCGAGGGATTCCCAACGTATAGCGGACGATATAATAATGTGGGCAATCGAATAGTGGTGGAATTAAGTCAAACGACTTCTATGCCAGCGGTTACGCCTTTTTTCAAAAGTGCGATTGAGATAGAAATTGAGTTCATGGATAATTCTGATACAGTTATTTATGTAATGAACAGTGTAAACGGTCAGAGTTATGTATTCGATATTGATAAGGAAATTTATGCGGTGGATATCGACCCGGAGAATTGGGTTTTAAATATGAAAAATAGCTTCGTAGCAGATCCAAGTTTAGAAATTACCGGTATAAGTGATCGAGCGAAGGAAGCGATACTTTTCAAGCTTTATCCAAATCCGAGCAAAAATTATTTTAATGTAGTGCTTGAAGCTAAAATGGGAGAAGTTCAGATTTTTGATAATCTTGGACGCTTAGTTATGGATTTTCCTATTACGCAAGGCGAACAAAAAGTAGAACATACACTGAGCGCTGGAGTATATACCCTACTTATTCAATCCGAAGGTCTAAGTGCCGTGCAACACTTAGTAATCAAGTAAGGAATCTAGTGAAGTTTTTCAAAACAATTGATAAACTTCATCATGGCCATAATATTGGAAATTTTGATTTTCCCAGTCATAAAAGCCATCTGGGCATTTGTGCGACCTAATTCTAAGTCAGCATAGACTTTATCTGTGCAACTTACCAAACATTTGGGGTCACCCTGTAAACCTTCAGTTACCACGCATTTATCATCGTCGATTTGCACAGAGAACTGTCCGCCATCCGGACCACTAATATCAAAATGAAACAGGATGTCTAAATCGTCATTTACCTCTTCAGGTTTAAATCTATTCTCCAGTGAAAGGATTATTTCGCGTGCGGTTTCCATTAATCAATCAAACGCTTGTTTGGTACAAATATATGAATAATTTTCAGCGATACTCATCAGGATGTTTAATGCATTCACTGAGATAAAATGCTTATGTTTGAAAACGGAATGCGTGTTGCTTTAATTCATATCCGATATGTTTATAAAGGAGGTCTCGAGACTCGCTTGTTTAATTACATCGACTATTTTCTTCAGCGTGGGGACGAGGTTCATCTGTTTACTTCAAAGAAGGCGGATGATATTGATGTGCCGAAAGGATTAAAGGTGCATTTCATTAACCTCAGACGCGTACCCAAACCCATCCGAAACTTCTTTTTCGATAAGAAGTTAAAGAAGATATTAGATAGGAATTCCTTCGATTTTATCTTATCACTTGAGCGAACATCCAGGCAAAATCATGTGATTGCACCGAGTACACATAAAGGATATTTAGATGCTAAGGGTAATCGCCTGTATGATTTGGTGGATTTAATGCAACTCTATCTAGATCGCAAAGCCTTTAATAATGCACAAGTGATATATGCTTGTTCTGAAATGGTGAAAAATGAGATCATCAGGTGTTACCACATTTCACCTAATAATGTCAAAGTACTTTATCCACCGATCAATCTGAGTCGTTTCAATCAGAAGCTGGATAAACAGGCGATGCGCGCTAAGTGGCGTTTTGAGCCGGATGATAAACTCTTTTTGCTCGTTTCTACAAGTCATAAAAGAAAGGGCTTAGATATTTTACAAAAAGTTTTTGCTCATTTGCCACAGAATTATAAGCTTCTCGTAGCAGGTTCTTCCTTTGATAGTGCGCTCGAGAATGTAATTTCTTTAGGATTTGTAAAAAACGTTCAAGAAATATATGCTGCAGCCGATATGTTACTTCATCCAGCTGTTTATGAACCTTTTGGTCAAATAATCACGGAAGCTTTTGCTGCTCACTTGCCGGTTTATGTCTCTAATCGCGTTGGAGCTAAAGAGTTAGTGAATAAACAAAGAGGTAAGGTGATACCATCTTTAGACCCTGCAGATTGGTTGGCTGCTATCCAATCGATTGAATGGAGTACTTTTAGTTTTGAAGATATCGATGATTTGTTGGAAGAATTGGCATTGCCAGAACATATGGCGAGGATGTTAAATTGGGCGAAGCTCAAAAAATAGAGAAATTAGCCTTAATTTAGTTCCTTGTAAATAATGCCTCCAATTGGCATTAAAAAAGAATGCATTCCATGAGTGAAAAGAAGATTTTATTAGAGGTTAAAAATCTGGTTACTGAGTTCAATACGGATGAAGGAAGTGTAAAAGCGGTTAAGGGGATTAGTTTTACTTTGTATCGCGGAGAAACTGTCGGTATCGTTGGTGAATCTGGTTCGGGAAAATCGGTTACATCCTTATCGATCATGCGTTTAATTCCCTCACCTCCTGGAAAAATAAGTTCGGGTGAAGTCATCTATCACACCAAGGATGGTAGACAAATCGATTTACTTCAAATTCCTGAAGAAGAAATGCGAAAGTTTCGCGGGAATGACATCTCCATGATTTTTCAGGAGCCTATGACCTCACTAAACCCTGTTTTTACTTGTGGTGATCAAGTGATGGAAGCAATTTTACTTCATCAAAAAGTGGATAAAGAAAAAGCGAAGGCGATTACTCTAGAAATGTTTGAGAAAGTTCAACTTCCGGATCCTCCGCGTATTTTCGATGCTTATCCTCATCAACTTTCAGGTGGACAAAAACAACGCGTCATGATTGCCATGGCAATGAGTTGTAATCCTGATATTCTGATTGCAGATGAACCTACAACGGCTCTTGATGTCACCGTTCAAAAAACTATTCTTGAATTGATGAACGATTTGAGTATGCAACTCGAAAGTTCTATTGTTTTTATTACGCATGATTTGGGGGTTATCGGAGAGATAGCTGATCGCGTAATTGTGATGTATCAAGGAAATATTGTTGAAACCGGCGATGTATTGGATATATTTAAAAATCCGAAACATCCCTATACCCGTTCTTTACTAGCGTGTAGACCGCCACTAGGCAAACGATTGAGTAAACTGCCTACAGTCAAAGATTTCATGCGCGTTGAAGCAGATGGCAGTATCACAGAGCTGAATACCTCCGTTGAAGAAGCTATTAATAAAGTAGTTGTTTCTGAAGCAACTACCAAAGAAAGAATGGAGAAGCTTAAAGAGAAAACGCCCATTTTGGAGGTGAAAGGATTAAAAACTTGGTTTCCTACAAATAAAAATTTCTTCGGTAAAACTACTTCTTGGGTTAAAGCGGTAGATGATGTAAGTTTTCAGGTTTATCCTGGAGAAACCATGGGCTTGGTAGGTGAGTCCGGATGTGGAAAGACGACCTTGGGTCGTACGATTTTAAATTTGGCTCCTGCTCACGATGGCGAGGTATTGTTTGAAGGGAGAGATATCTTGAGTATGAACAGTGCCGATTTGAAGGACTTACGAAAAGATATGCAGATCATTTTTCAGGATCCTTATTCATCTTTAAATCCAAGAATGACGATAGGAGGAGCTATTCAAGAGCCGATGTCTGTGCACGGTTTGTTGAGCAATGAAAAAGAGCGAAAAGATAAGGTCGAAAGCCTATTGAGTACTGTGGGATTAGATCCCAATCATTATCATCGATATCCGCACGAATTTAGTGGTGGACAAAGACAGCGAATATGTATTGCGCGCGCTTTGGCTTTAAATCCCCGGTTCATTATTTGTGATGAATCTGTATCAGCACTTGACGTGTCAGTGCAGGCTCAAGTGTTGAACTTGCTTTTAAACCTTAGGGAAGAATTTGGTTTTACCTATATCTTTATTTCTCACGATTTATCCGTGGTTAAATTTATGAGCGATCAAATGATCGTAATGAATAAAGGTAAGATTGAGGAAATGGGTATTGCTGATGAAATTTATAACAATCCGCAAAAAGAGTATACGCAACGCTTGATTGGCGCAATTCCTAAGGGTGAGTTGGGTGATATAGAAAGAAGAATTGCTGCCTCAAAAAGGGTTAATGCCTAGGTGTCCGTACTTTAATGCGAGCCAGTGTAGAATTATTTAACCTTCTCCAATAAATTATTGGTTATTGCTAGGAAGTTCGCTTCCGTCACCATGCCAATGAGTTGATTTTTATCGTCCACTACAGGTAATGCACCAAACTGATATTTGGTCATAATCTCCATAGCTTCTGTAAGTTTAGCATCCGGTCGTATGGTCATTGGGTTAGATATCATTACTTCACCCACCGTCAATGGCATTTTTTCCTCTTGATGAATGTGCTTCATATAGGCTCTTAACATCAATCGTGAAGTAGCTAAACCAACAAGCTTACCTTTTTTATTTTCAATCGCGACATAGCGTATTTTTTGCCAATCCATCATTTCACTAACTAAAGCCACAATATCTTCTTCGGTTGCAGTAAAAACCTTGGTGGTCATAAATTCCTCTACGAATATTTCGCTGGGCTTCCAGTCTTTGTTTGCGCCTAATTCGGCTAAGTTCCATTTGTGCACGGGGGTATTATCTTTTTGGTTTTGAATAGTAGCCGCTGTGATGGCGGCAAGAGCTTCTTCTTTATTTGCTTTCTTGGTTAATTTGTTAAATGATTTTAACTGCCAGTATGAACCTGTCCGAACTTCACGAACACGATCTTCAATGACTCCGAGGTAATCATCTATTTCCTCTTTATCTACTTTGTGCTGTTTTAATCCTTTGCGAGCAATCGGAAGAAGTTCCTTAATGATTAAATCACCTGCAGCATAGCTTTTGCCATCTAACCAGAATAATTTTGTATCGAGACCATGGACTGAAGCCTTTAAAAAATTATTTTTGGCTACATCAAATTCCATATATTTCGTAACATCACCATACTGCTTATGTATCCCTACCATTAAGCCTAACCAAAATGCGGCATTGGCTATTTCGTCTTTTACAGTAGGACCAGCAGGTAATACCCTGTTCTCGATTCTTAAATGGGCTTTACCTTCGCTAATTCCATAACAAGCCCTATTCCATCGGTACACTGTTGAATTATGCACCTTAAGTGCCATTAAATCAGGTGCCGTTCCGCTCTTTAATTTCTCAAAAACATTTTCTTGAACTTCCGTATTCAGCAATACGCGATATTTTATAATATCTTCCTTATAAATTTCTAAAATCGATTTTTGTAACCAATGATCACCAAAGGTTACGCGTGGACTCATTTCTCGCGCATGCTCTTTGTAACTTCTGGTATCAACAGATTGAGCAAACAGGGCTATTCGAGTTTCCTTCCACAGGCGTTTTCCAAAAAGGATAGGAGAGTTAGTTGAACTCGATAATACAGGGGCTGCAATAACTTGCGAAATATTATACATATCCACGAAATCATCCGGTCTCACTTGTAAGTGAACTTGGAAACCAGTATTTGCCGCTTCGATTAACGGCGAATCGTGTTCAGAAAACAACTCGTCAATTCCACTGATATTTAAATCATAATTCTTACCCCTAAGCTTATTAATTGATGCGCAAAGCGCGTAATATCGCTCGTATGGTGTTAGGTTATCCATCGAGAAATCGAACTTTCTTAGGGTAGGTAAAATGCCCGTTAAGACAATCTGAATGCCTAATTTTGCAGCTGCACGATGCGCTTCATCTAAATTGTCAAGAATTTCTTTCTCCATTACAGAAAGACAATCTTTGGCAAAGATCTGTGGTGTAGCATTAATCTCCATATTGAACTTGGCCAACTCGGTTGTAAAGAGTGGATTTTTACCAAGCAGTTGCATCATTTCAATATTTTTGCCAGCTGGCTTATAATATTTGTCTACGAGGCAAAACTCTTGTTCCGCACCAATACGGATTTTATCAATTTCAAACATGCCCTCATGGAGCATTTTGTTGAGCGCGTGAATATCTTTTAGGAGATGTTTTTCGAAGGCTTGTAGTTGCTTTGCCGTGGATGTTGCCTTTACTTTCGGAGCTCCCATAGTTTTTTATTGCACTTGTGAATTGAGATAATGAATGAGACACATAGTTTGAAAAAGTATGCCTCCGAATGCGATTTTATGCGTAAAATACAGTCCAGTTTTCCAGAGAAAAATGGGCTTTAAAACACAAAAAACACTTAATTTGTACATTGATCCAGCTTAACGGCTTTAAAAATATTAAATTCTATGAAACATCACTTCTTTCTGATAGTATTTATTCTTCTTTTTGTATTAAGCAGCGCTCAATCGCCATATAAACTGCGGTACTCAACAGAAGTTCCTGTCTTAAGCATAGGTGCTGGTTCGGCTCTAACAGGTTTTATCTTGGAGAGAAAACGCGCACCATTAACAATGGATCAAATTGTCAATTTGGACAGGATGACTATAGGTAGTTTTGATAGAAGCGCTACGTATAACTGGAATACAACTGCAGCGCATTGGAGTGATGCCTTGATGTATATGGGGATGGCATCTCCTATGCTGTTTCTTGCTGGTGAGCGCAGTCGTAAGGATTTTGGTATGGTTGCGGCCATAAGTGCTGAAGTATTTCTATTGAATACGGGAATAACCTATTTAACTAAAGAATTGGCGCAAAGGAAAAGACCTTACCTTTATAATCCAAATGCCCCAATGGATAAAAAGTTGGAGAAAGGGGCCACGCAATCTTTCTTTAGTGGACATACTTCGACCATGGCATCTGCGAGTTTTTCTTTTGCCATGATGCATACACATTATTATCCTAACTCTAAAATGAAACCGCTTGTTTGGTTCGCAGCAACTGTTTTGCCCATGGCTACAGCCATTTTACGGGTAAGAGCGGGCAAGCATTTTTGGACAGATGTACTTGTGGGTTATGGTGTTGGAGCTTCTATTGGATTGGCGGTTCCTTTAATGCACAAAATAGAATTTCAGCGATTTAAGTAAAACTAATGTGTTGTTTAAAATTGTTTGCTTCATTAAGCCACATCTTTCTTAAGATACTTGTTGATTTGGTCAACAGCAATATAGATAAGTGGTGTATCCACTAAGGCTATAACAGCTTTAAAAATATATTGTCCAACTATTATTTGAACGGCAGAATGCCAAGTAATTGGTTCAGATGTTCCGGTAAACCTTGGATAAATGATTAAAGCAATAATTACAACCAAGCTGGTGTCAATCAACTGACTTAAAATGGTGGATCCATTGTTCCGAAGCCAAAGGTGTTTCCCTTTGGTTAGTTTTCTCCAAAATTCAAACAACTGAACATCTACATATTGTGCGGTTAAATAGGCTATCATTGAACCGAAAACGATTCCGGGTGCTAAGCCAAAAACTGTATTGTAGGATTGTTCATCCACTGGCGAGTTTTTCCAGATAGGTAGATTGGTGCTGATAAGGATAATAATCACGGTGAATATACTAACCAGAAAGCCCGTAAGCACTAATGTGGTAGCCCTTTTTTCTCCATAAACCTCAGAAATAATATCAGTAACTAAAAATGTAATAGGATAGGCAATGATACCTGAAGAAAGTGCCCAACTAATGTGTAAGAATGGGATTTCTAGCGTGAAAAATCGACCAGCAATTAGGTTGGTCAGTACAAGGGACGCAATAAAAAAACCTGAAAGAATGAGTAAGGTTTGTTCACTTCTTCCAGGTTTTTGATTTCTTAATTCTTCTTGCATTATGCTAAGCTAGCTAAAAATCATCGAATGTGGTACTTGGGGTTTCTATGGTGTTTTCATTTTTACTTTGAATCGTATACCAGGTCCACTCCGCTAAAAATCGATCTTCGATAATGTTAAGATCTTCTGCGGCAGATTTTGATATCTTGATAGCAATGTTTTTATCCGCATCTTTCGAAGATACTGGCCCAACTACTTTTAAATAAATCACCTTGTTGTTCATCAAATTTCTCACCTTTACAATCTGCTCGGCAGGCACATTATTGACCATAGCTAGATATGCACCACTACTATTCCCATCCAAATAGTTTCCGATCCCTTTGTCTTTGTTCAACTGGTTAACTCCATTGTCGTAACTTTCAAAAAGCTGTTTATATAGCATGACATCTTTTGCCTGATTGACTTGATCTTTATCTTCCTCTGTTTTTTCTTCACGCTTTTCCTCGATAATTTCAATATCATTCGTACTCTTTTCAAAGATTGCATCGTCGTTCACTTGGAGTTTGCCAACTTTTAACTCTTGCCCAATACTAATGTTAGCGCTTTCCAATTGATTTAAATTAATCAATTCACTTACACTAATATCATAGAGTTTCGAAAGGGAGTAAAGGGTTTCTTTTGTTTTTACTACGTGGATTTTATAGCCACCTTGATCTAATTCTACCGTTTTATTTTCAACGGGAATAACGAGTACTTGCGCTGGTTTGATTATCAAATCGTCTAGTATATCGGGATTGGCTTGTCGCAGCTGATCAATACCGATGTTATATTTTTTGGATAAGAAGTAGAGGGTTTGTCCAGCTTCAACTTTATGTATAATTTTATCCGAAACAGTCTGTGCTGAACCCCATGTCATGAGGCTGGCAATTACCAAGATTAAAAGAATTTTTGCTCTCATTAACTTAAGTTTTACTTAATTTTGATAAATATATCCCAATATCATACCACATCTATAAAGACGCACAAATGAAATATCCACCCTACTTAGTTTTAACGTATATTTTTATGAGCATGGTATGGGGCTATGCACAAGAATTAGACTCAGTTATGGTAGATAGTTGGCTCACTGACACCATGCAAGAGCAAGTTTATAATGG
>JAFMKE010000069.1 GCA_017853115.1 Verrucomicrobiota bacterium | reverse complement strand
GGAAATCCACCTTGCCCTGGTGGACCAGGAGCCTCTATGAATTGGAATAGAGATGCAGTTCCTGCTGAGATGGCTGGATTTGATTGTTCAAAAGGACATCCTGCAATGGGAAACTATCATCATCATCAAAATCCATCGGCATTTAATTTAGATATAAATGTTGTTTCTACAATATGTAACCTTTATGATGCAGACGGTTTGTATGCGATTGATAGTACACAACATTCTCCACTTATTGGTTTTGCTTATGATGGCTTTCCGATATATGGTGCTTATGGTTATGCAAATACAGATGGTACAGGGGGGATTGTTAGAATAAAATCGAGCTATCAGTTAAAAACAACCCGTGGTACAGGTAATGTTCCATCCCAAACAACTTGGCCACTTGGTACCTTTAGAGAAGATTATGAATATATTGATCATAGCAATCAATCAGATTATTTAGATGAACATAACGGACGTTTTTGTGTTACACCCGAGTATCCTAATGGCATTTATTGCTATTTTGCTACTGTAGATGTTAATTGGAATTCCGCCTACCCTTATGCTGTAGGACCTACTTTTTATGGTGTTTATCAGAATAGAAAAGTTAATTCGGTAGACGAGACTACAACTGTTTATGACGGAACATTGTCAACGATAGAAAGTGATTTGAATAATATGAACATTAAAGTATTCCCAAATCCAGCTTCAGACCTTATTGCAATACAAATTGGAGGGTTAAATAACCAAGATTTAGACATTGAAATGTATAATATTCAAGGGGAATTGATTAAACAGACTAAATTAAATAAAGGACAAACCATTAGCTACTTTGATATTCAAACGGTTTATGCAGGAACTTATATCATCGAATTATCTGCTAACGGAATGAGTACATCACGAAAAATAATTATTGAGAAGTAGAAATTACTACCACCAACACGGTGTATAAGCAATAGCGGTTCAGGTGTAAACTTGAACCGTTTATGCATTTAAATAAGTATTTTGCTATATGAAAAATCAGTGGAAATATATCCGCTACTGCTCATACACTAGACCGTTAAACTGTATTTGATATTTAATATCGTAAAAAAATGCGTGTAAAAATTTCTTTATTATTTATTTTAATTTCGGTAAGTGGTTTTTCACAAACCTTACCCCTTTCACGCAGTGTTGATTGGACGTTGGCTGGCTTGAGAGATACAACAACAAATGGCTTTATAGAAATAGATATGCAAGCTCAAGGAGTTGTTGGTAATGGCACTACTCCTAATGATTCTATTGTTGACAATGTTTTATTATCTATTACTAACTCTGGAGCAATTTTGAATTTTCCTTCTGGAAATTTTCTATTTAACAAGACAATAAATGTTCCTGATAATATTATTATCAGGGGTGAAGGTGCTGAGCTTACTTCTTTTACGATGGACTTGGGCGGAACAGGGCATTCTTTCAGAATTCAAGGCCAAGCTATCAACTCTGATACCACTTCCATAATTAATTTTTCTGCCAAGGATAGTGATTTTATAATTGTATCAGACGCGAATAGTTTTTCAACTGGAGATTGGATAAAAATAGTACAGTATGATAGCGATCTGGTTACTTCTTCGTGGGCAGAAAATACGGTTGGTCAAATAGTTAAAGTGAAAAATATTTCCAACAATAAAATCGTACTCGAATCTCCTCTACGAATGGATTATGAGGCTACCCGTTCACCGTATATATTAAAAGTTGTTCCAGCTGAAAATGTGGGTATAGAATGTCTTAAGATTCACCGCATAGATAACACCGCCCCACAGCAATCAAGCAATATTTTTTTCTCCTATGCTGTTAATTGTTGGGTCAGCGGCATAGAATCTGAAAACTGTACGTTTAGTCATATCCAAACAAATCATTCTTCTAACCTCCATTTTTCAAAATCGTATTTCCATCATGGGTTTGAATATGGCGGCGGTGGACGTGCTTATGGCGTTATGCTTCAAGCTACTTCTAATGAATGTCTTGTTGAAAATAACATCTTTGAACATCTGCGTCATTCCATGATAGTCCAGTCAGGCGCCAATGGTAATGTGTTCTCTTATAACTATTCATTTGACCCTTACTGGGAATCACCACCTAATAATTCCGCTGGAGACCTGGTTTTACATGGCAATTATGTCTATGCTAACTTGTTTGAACAAAATATCTGTCAGAATATTGTAATTGACAATTCACACGGACCTAATGGTCCATATAACACCATGTTCAGAAATAGAGCAGAAGGATTTGGCATTTTCTTTAGTTCGAATAACTCACCAAACCAAAACTTTTTGGGTAATGAAATTTCAAATACAAGCTTTCCGTACAACCTAGTGAACTACACAATACAAGGAACTGGCCACTTTATTCATGGCAACAACAACAAAGGAACAATTCATCCAGCTGGTACAAGCTCATTAATGGATTCTAGCTATGCCTATATCCAAAAGCCGGATTTTATCCCGATCGCACAATGGGCTGGAATTGGCACTCCAAATATTATAGGTTCAACTTCCATTCCTGCTTATGAAAGGTATAATAAAGGGACAATCTTCAGTAATGCTTGTAACCAAATTGCTTTAAGCGTTGATCAGAATATTAAAACCAAAGAAAAAGTCATGATTTTCCCTAATCCAGTGGAAACTGAAATAACCATAGAAAGTTCTCATTTTATACAAAATTTGACTGTAATTAATTTAATGGGAGAAGTGCTTCATTATCAAGAAAACATAGGATTTTCTGATCAGATTAGCACCGTTGATTGGAGAAATGGCTTATATTTCATTAAAATTTATTTAACAAATAACAAATCCATTACTGAAGTAGTTGTAAAAACCAACTCATATTGAATGAGTGATGAAATTTCAGAAAAAACAATGCCTCACAAAGAATAAACGTCAAGAGGAAAGACGTTTATTTAGACTGCTAACACTAAAGTTTGTTGAGCAGATTATAATCAAATCCTTACAACTTAATTCAAGGCACGCAGCAATTTATCTTCCACCAAAATCAGTAACTTATCCGGAGTGAATTTGCGCCAGGCTAATTGCTGAAGGTCTTCATTCGTATGCATGTAAAAATGAATATTTTCTCGCATCATTTCCTCGATAACATGATCTTGGAAATTAATGAAGGCAATCCAACCACCTTCATCAATGATATCATTATACCATTCCTCGTAATAATCCTCCGAATCACCGTGAAAATTCAGGACATTCTCGCCAATTATGATGAAACGGCAGACGCCATTGCCGATCAAAACATCCATAATGTCTCGCTTAAGAAACATGATATCATTGTTTATGGCATCATTCCATTCGCCTATCATTTCAATGATCGCTACACCTTCTTCATAATCAACAAATAACAACTTAATAAAAAGGGTAGGAGAACCAAAGAAATCCCATTGGGGATGAATAACATGGTCGTAAATAGCATGAGTAAACTCAAACTCAGAGTATTCGCGTTCAAAGAATGGTGAAAATTGATCAGCTTCAGCAGTATACAATTCGCGCCATCGCCAATATGGTTCTATGCCATGCATTATTTTTGATTGAGTTGATCTATTGCTTTTTTCACACTATTCGTAGCTAACAACATTTCTCTTGCTATTGTTTCAGAAACCCCTGTGGCAACCATAATCATCTTAACTCCTCTGGCAACTAATTTATGGTTACTCAATTGCATATTGACCATTTTATTGTCCTCTACACGACCAATTTTAATCATGACTGCCGTACTTATCATATTTAAAATCAACTTTTGTGCAGTACCAGACTTCATTCTTGTGCTTCCCGTAACAAACTCAGGACCTACGACGCAAACAATCGGATAATCGGCAACTGCTTCCAACGGACTCGCTGCATTGCAAGTAATACATCCTGTGGTTATACCTGCTTCCTGACAAGCTTTCAATCCACCAATCACGTAAGGAGTGGTTCCCGAAGCTGCTACACCAACCACAACATCTTTACCTGAAACATTATGGGCTTTCAAATCATCCCATGCTTGTGCTGGGCTGTCTTCTGCAAATTCAACGGCCTTTCGAATGGCTTGATCACCGCCTGCAATTAATCCAACAACCAATTCATGTGGAACGCCAAACGTAGGAGGGCACTCACTAGCATCCAATATACCTAAACGACCACTGGTACCTGCACCTATATAGAATAAACGTCCACCGGC
This sequence comes from Verrucomicrobiota bacterium, assembly GCA_017853115.1. Lineage (GTDB taxonomy): Bacteria > Bacteroidota > Bacteroidia > Chitinophagales > UBA8649 > JAFMKE01. The sequence goes on along the minus strand of JAFMKE010000069.1, from coordinate 5,909 downwards.
AAGCAACTTATCACTAATATCATCCACTAAAGCCTCAATTTGTGGAATAACTTTTTGAACGGCTTGGGGAACGGTCTGATCCTCTTGATTCATATTAGTCAACAATTTTTGGGTTGACATTTTTTCTAGATGCCGATAATTGGAGTCTTGTTCTGTTGTTTTAATCATAGATTACAAATTTGCTAGTTTTTCTGAAATCATCGTACTTTTGCGCAAACTTAAGTTTATGAAAAAAATAGCCATTTATATGTTCGTTAGCGGAATATTATTTTTCGCTTGCAGTGATTCGTCAAACGAAGTAAGCAGTGAAGCCACGATTTCACAAGAAAACGAAGTGAGTGAAGATAATTTAGGCGATGCAATAATGGGAGAATCTGAAGAACTAGAAATTGCTTCTGCTCACTTACTTTTATCGCCAGCTTTGTTTAAGGTCAAATTAGAGAATGGAGGAGATTACCTTCTTTTGGATGTTCGAACAGCAGAGGAGCTTGAAGAGAATGGATTTATTGAAGGAGCAAAAAATATAGACTTTTATACCGCTGACTTCAAAGAGCAAATTGAAGCAATGAATAAAGATGTTCCTGTAATGCTTTACTGCCGCAGTGGAGGAAGAAGCGGACAAACAGCTGCAATGATGAAAGAATTAGGCTTTTCCCAAGTTTATGATTTAAACGGTGGATATAATGCCTGGCTCGAAGCCGGATACTAAAATTAAACGATGATTCAACTGGTAGAATGTCCGAGAGATGCTATGCAAGGCATCAAAACTTTTATTCCCACCGAGCAAAAAGCAGCGTACATTAATGCCTTGCTAAAAGTGGGTTATCATACTATTGATTTTGGAAGCTTTGTTTCGCCTAAGGCTATTCCTCAAATGGCAGACACCAAAGAACTGGTAAAAATGCTAGATCTTCGGGATACAAATACGAAGTTATTAGCTATTGTAGCCAATGAACGAGGAGCAGAAGACGCCTGTGCTTTCGAGGAAATAAGCTTTTTGGGATACCCTTTCTCTATTTCAGAAACTTTCCAATTGCGAAACACCAACTCGACTATCGCCGAATCATTTGAGCGGGTAAAACGAATTCAAGAAATTTGTGTAAAGAATAACAAAGAATTGGTCGTTTATATTTCAATGGGGTTCGGCAACCCATATGGTGACCCCTATAATAAAGAAATAGTTGAGGAGTGGATCGCAAAACTGAATCAGTTAAATATTAAAATCTTCTCTTTATCAGACACTGTAGGAGTAGCTCAGCCCGATACCATTGCCTATCTCTTTGATAATTTGGTGCCCAGTTTTCCCGAATTAACTTTTGGTGCACACTTGCATACAGCCCCTCACAACTGGAAAGAAAAAATTGATACTGCATTTGATCACCAATGCAGACGATTTGATACGGCAATTTTTGGCTACGGTGGATGCCCAATGGCAAAAGATGACTTAATTGGGAATATGCCAACAGAGCATTTTGTTAATTATTTTGGAACGAAAACCATTGGAAACAATTTCGACATCCATGCATTCGAGCAGGCACTGCGAATTGCTAAAAGATTGTTTAACCCCTCCTTATTCTGATTAAGGGCATACAGCACTTCGAAAAGAATTCAAATGAAATATCGTCGATTAAGTAACGAAGAACTGGAACCTCTGAAAGAAGAGTTTCTGAAATATCTCTTGGTCGCGAATATTACGCCAGAACAATGGGAAGAAATCAAGAAAAATGAGCCACAACAATGCGAACAACATTTGGATGTTTTCAGTGATTTAGTTTTCGAAAAAATATTAGCACAAGTGCAATTCATCGATCGCATTTTACCCAAACGTATAGAATTGTATCAGTGTCAGACAGACCAGTTTCTAATGTACGCTTTGGAGGTAAAAAATGACCAAATCATTGAACTTCAGAAAGATAAGCTTCACAACCTCGACTTGTCCAAGTTTCATTGTATTCAGGGTAAAAAAAGGATGGGTAGCGATCGCAAAAAAGATATCTTCGACTTGCTTCAAAAAGATAGAACATTCATCAGTGATGGATTGCTGTTTAAACGCTTAGTATTACTTTTAGCCGAATAACTTACTCCCTACGCGAACCATCGTACTCCCCATGGTTAAAGCCAAGGCGTAATCTCCGCTCATACCCATGCTTAATGTATCAAAATACACATCCTCAGCAAAGTAATTCTCTTTGTAGTAATCGAAGATGGTTTTGAGTTTTTTAAACTCGTTTTTGACTTGTTCATTATTATCGACAAAGCTTGCCATTCCCATTAAACCACGGAGACGTACATGGGTGAAATTTTCATGCAATACTTCTTGAATAAAGGAATTGGCTTTATCCGTTTGAACACCGTATTTACTGTCTTCCTCCGCAATATGAAATTGTATTAGATAATCAATGATTCGATCGTTCTTCTCGGCTTCTTTGTTAATCATTTGCAACAAACGTAGACTATCCACGCCATGAATACATCGAATAAATGGGGCTATGTACTTCACCTTGTTGCGTTGCAAATGACCAATCAAATGCCATTCAATATCTGACGGAAGTTGATCTTTCTTGTCCATCAAATCTTGAACCCGATTCTCACCCATTACTCTTTGACCTGTAGCATATAGCGCTAAAATTTCCTCGAGGCTTCGTGTTTTAGTTACAGCACAAAGACTAGCTCCGTTCTTTTCACATTGACTACTAATCGCTTCCCAAGCATCCTTGTTGAACATATTTTGATTGATTTGCCTTCCCTACAAAGTTATTTCATTATTTTTACGTCAATGAAGAAAGCCGCCATCTTTTTACTTTTCCTCTCAAATTACGCTTGTCAGCCAGATTCTGAAAATTCGGCCAAACCTGAGCTAAGTAAGGAGAAAATGGTCGCTATTATGAAGGACTTGGCTATTTCTGATGCAATGATTGAACACGAGCTCTTGCCGACTAATCAGTTAATCTACCAAAAGAAATTAAGCTTCTACGAAGACGTGTTTGAAAGGCATGGCACTTCAACTGAAAAGTTTGTAAAATCATTCAAAATATATTCCGAAGATTTAAAACAAATGGATGCAATGTATGATAGGGTGATGGAAGAGCTAAGTGAAAAAGAGATAGAATTAAAATCAGATATATGAATAAAGTAGTTAAAGACGCGCATGAAGCTATCCAGGGAATCACTAATGGAATGACCCTCATGCTGGGTGGTTTTGGTTTGTGTGGGATTCCGGAGAACTGCATAGCTGCCTTAGTCAAAGCTGGCCAGAAAGATTTAACTTGTATTTCGAATAATGCTGGTGTAGACGATTTTGGTATCGGCCTAATGTTGCAACAGCGCCAAGTTAAAAAAATGATTTCCAGTTATGTGGGAGAGAACGCAGAGTTTGAACGCCAGCTATTATCGGGTGAGTTAGAAGTAGAATTAACTCCTCAAGGTACACTTGCTGAAAAATGTCGCGCTGGCGGAGCAGGAATTCCAGCCTTCTTTACCGCTACAGGTTATGGAACAGAAATCGCCGAGGGTAAAGAAACCCGGGAAATCAATGGCCGAATGTATGTTTTAGAGGAAAGTCTAACAGCCGACTACGCTTTAGTTAAAGCGTGGAAAGGAGATAAGTACGGTAATTTAATATACAAAGGGACAGCGCGTAATTTTAATCCCATGATGGCTATGGCTGGTAAAATTACAATCGCAGAGGTTGAAGAACTTGTCGAACCGGGAGAACTCGATCCGAATCAGGTGCATACACCAGGCATCTTCGTTCAACGAATTTTCCAAGGCAAAAACTATGAAAAGCGAATTGAGCAACGAACAGTTTCGAAATAATTTCCACATACGTAAAGAAAGAATATGTTAACGAAAGATCAAATAGCTAAACGAATAGCTCAAGAATTACAAGACGGTTGGTATGTTAATTTAGGTATTGGAATTCCAACTTTAGTAGCGAATTATATCCCGGATGGTATGCATGTTGAATTACAGTCTGAAAATGGCTTGTTAGGTATGGGGCCCTTTCCGAAAGAGGAAGAAATTGACGCAGATTTAATTAATGCCGGTAAGCAAACCGTAACCATGCGACCAGGCGCCAGTTTATTTAGTTCATCGGATAGTTTTGCTATGATTCGCGGTGGACACGTGCAACTGACTGTGCTTGGTGCGATGGAAGTTTCAGAAAATGGAGATATAGCCAACTGGAAAATTCCCGGCAAGATGGTTAAAGGCATGGGTGGTGCAATGGATTTAGTAGCTGGAACAGACAATATCATTGTAGCCATGATGCATACGAACAGAGCAGGAGAATCTAAACTATTGGATCGATGCACGCTTCCACTAACAGGAATTAACTGTATCCGAAGAGTAATTACTGATTTAGGCATGTTTAGTATTGAAGGTGGTGCCTTTATCCTTGAGGAGATAGCTCCTGGCGTTAGCGTGGATGATGTGAAAAAGGCAACGGCAGGAAAACTCATTGTTTCACCTGTTTTAAAAACGATGCTAATCGATTAATGCACTTCGTACTGTTTAATGGTCAAATAATAGAGAAGAAAAACCTTTCTTTCTTTGATGTAGAACGATTTCGGGTGGCCGACGCCTGCTTTGAAAGCATGTTATGGATAGATGGCCGCATCCCGCTGCTCGATGGGCATCAAAAACGCTTGGATGAAGTGTGCACTTACTTTGGTTTCGATTCGCACAAAATCTCTCTAGACTCTATCAATCAACTAGCGAAAATTGAGAAAATAAAAACTAATTACGGACGAGTTCGTGTGTCCGTTATTCGAAGTCAAGGAAAGAATTACACACCCCTTGGAAAGGAATCCAACTTGTTGGTTGAAATGGAAGAACTTGAAGACTTGTTTTTACCGATTCAAAAGCTTGGACTCTACAGGGAGTTAAGAAAATCAGTATCACCTTTTTCAAGGTTTAAACACAGTAATGCCTTACTTTACGTAATGGCTCGACAGTTTGCACTCAAGAATAATTTCGATGAAGTTTTACTTTTCAATGACAACAATCAAATAATAGAGGCCAGCTCAAGCAACTTGTTCTTTATTCGGGATCAAGAAATATACACCCCCAATCGGAACGATGGTGGCGTCACTGGGGTATGTCAAGAAAGGTTGATAAACCTTTTTGGGGCCAAAGAGGTTAAGGTAACGGAACAAATTGTACAGGATGCAGATGAGATATTCTTGAGTAATGCTGTGCAGTTGATAGAACCTGTTACAAGTTTCCTCAATCGTAAATTAGATGTCGTTCATACGAAAAAGCTAATTGCCAAACTTAAAGAAGATTTGACTCTTTGAAATATATACTACTCATATTAACTAGCGGGCTTCTTTTGGCTTGTAAAAGCAACAAAATTGCGCAAGAAAATCATATAGAATCCGTACTTTGGACGAAAACAGACTTTAAGCCATCTAAGGATTTAGTAATGCCCAATGCCTACACAAGCTATTTTTTGAATGTTGATTTATTCAAAGAACAATTACAAGCTGGTGAAGTAAACCTTCCTATGCCGGATGGTAGTATGAGTAAACATAAAGTTGAGGATAGCCAGACGATGACTGCTGAGCTCCAGCTTAAATATCCCCAAATTCGTTCATACAAAGGCTATGACCTAAACCAATCAGTGTGTCAATCACGAATTGATCAAAAAAATGAAACCATTAAATGTGTTGTATATTGTAACGATGCAACCATTTATATTCAAGAACTTCACGATTTAGGTTTATACTTCGTGTTTTTAAAAAATGATTTACCCCAAGGGGTAGGAACCGTAAATGAGTAATTATGCAAAGAATCTTTTCACTAATCGTATTATGCAGTTTTATTTCTCTTGAAGCACAAGAGAGCTTTCACCAAATCAAGACAAATGTCAACGCTTGGGGTGATGTGCAAATAGAAGCTGAAAATGC
>JAFMKE010000007.1 GCA_017853115.1 Verrucomicrobiota bacterium | reverse complement strand
TAAAACTTATTACATCGCTAGACAATACCTCGCTCTACTTTTTTCTGTTTTTTTTAGTCCTCATTCTACTTACTTGTAGCAAGGTTCCCCGAACTTGAGACTGTAAAGCAGTGCAGATATACTATGATTGAATACAAAAAAAGCCCACTCGATTGAGTAGGCTTCTAATTAAAATTTTAGTTAGTAAATTATCAATCCACGTTATCATTCAGATAACCATTGTTTCTTCTTATTTCTGGGCGCGTTTCTCCGTCCATATCAAAACTATCTACTGAAAATCGCGAAACATTGTTCTCACTACTATGCGGGGGTTCATCCAAATTAACTCCACGCCGAGCGTAAGCAGGTGTATCTTCCAGTTCTTTTATCTTGTTCATGTTGTCCCACTTATAGCTTACATCCTTCAAGCGACGAACGCGGTCATTGAGTGCGGTTATCCTTTTTTCATCCTCCTGTTTTTCTTGCCCTGAATTATCCGGTTTCTGCGTGGTATAAAAACCATAGGTTTCGGGGATAGTCGTATCGACTTGCTTTATTTCAAAGTCAAATGCATCTTCTTCGGATGCCTCCTGCTCTGGCTCATTTGTTTCATCTTCTAGTCTGCCGTCAAACAAATCAAAAGTATAGGACTCACTGCGTTTACTTCCTGTATGAGGGTTTACCGACTTATCCACCACCTTCATTTCCTTATACACAGGCTTGTCATTATCATCCTTTTCCGTCCTTTCTTCCGTAGTCGGTGTATCTAATTTGATTACTTCCTTCTTAACTGGAGCAGGCGCCGCATTGTCATCCTCAAAACCTGTGGCGATGATTGTTACACTCAACTTATCACCCAAAGTTTCGTCGTCGCACGTACCAAAAATAATATCAGTATCGTTGCCCGCCGCATCCTGAACAAAGTCGTTAATCTCGGTAATTTCATCAATAGTGACTTGAGCTTTCCCTGAACTTATGTTAATCAAGATGTTTGTTGCACCTGTAATATTATTATTATTGAGTAAGGGTGAATTAATCGCAGCATGAACCGCACGCATTGCACGATCTGAGCCTTCAGCTTCCGCCACCCCCATAATCGCTACACCACTGTTTTTCATTACATATTGCACATCGGCAAAATCGACGTTGATTTCTCCTGGGACAGTAATAATCTCGGAAATAGATTTCGCAGCCATAGTTAACACATCATCTGCTCTCGAGAATGCTTCCGACTTTGACAAATTGCCATAAATTTCTCTGATCTTATCATTCGATATCACCAAGATGCTATCCACTTCCTCTTTCAATTTTTTGATACCTTCATCCGCCTGCATCAACTTGCGTCTTCCTTCAAAACTGAAGGGTGTGGTTACGATACCTACAGTAAGAATGCCCATTTCACGGGCTAGCTTTGCAACAATCGGCGCACCACCTGTCCCTGTACCGCCGCCCATACCAGCCGTAACAAATACCATTTTGGTATTCTTGCTCAATAAATCCTGGATTTCCTGAGTTGACTCAATAGTAGCCTGTTCGCCAACCTCTGGACGAGAACCGGCACCCAAACCTTGCGTCATTTCCGGACCTAGCTGAATCTTATTGGGAACTGGACTTAAATCCAGTGCTTGCTGATCGGTATTACATACAACGTAGTTAACACCACGTATCCCCATCTCATACATGTGGTTTACCGCGTTGCTTCCACCGCCACCCACACCAACTACCTTGATGATAGACGATTGCTCTTTAGGTAAATCAAATTGCAAATTCATAAGTTTTCGTTTTATCTATTCTAGTATTTTGAATCATCGTCATTTTCCTCCATTAGCCATTCTGGCAGAGTACCAATGATGTCTTTCCACCAATTGGCTACTTTGTTCTTACCGGGATCCGAGGTTTCCTCGGGAGCTACTACCTCTTTATCTTTCTCCAGGGTTGAGTCGTAAGATTCAACTTGTACTTTCTTGCTAGCATGCTGTTCCTCATTCGCTGCACGCTCCACTAAACCGATCCCTGTAGCAAACATTGGATGCTTCAATTCTTCGTTGAAACCTGGTGAAAGGTGCTCTATCGGATAACCAATGCGAGCATCCAACCCGGTAACATATTCAACCAGCTGCTTAATGAACTTCAATTGCGAACCACCACCCGTTATAACTATCCCGCCGTTCAACTTATTCGCATAGCCCGATGCTTTGATTTCAAAATAGACCTGTTCAAATATTTCTTCCATTCTCGCCTGGATAATGCTCGCCAAATTCTTCATAGAAATCTCTTTTGGCGGACGACCTTTCAGCCCAGGTATAGAAATAATTTGATTTTCCTTCGCCTCCACAGCTAAAGCCGAACCGAAACGAAGCTTCAATTCCTCCGCTTGACTTTTCATAATCTTACAGCCATCTTTTATGTCTTCAGTCACAATATTCCCACCGAAAGGAATCACACAAGTGTGACGAATAATACCCTCCTGGAAAATCGCCAAATCTGTAGTCCCCCCTCCAATATCAACTAGAGCAACCCCGAGTTCTTTTTCATTCGCATCCAGTACACTGGCGGCAGAGGCCAATGGCTCGAGAATTAAACCTTCCATAAATAGACCGGACTTCTCCACGCAGCGTTCGATATTCTGAGCGGCAGCTACGCGCCCCGTAATGATATGAAAATTTGCCTCTAATCGGCTTCCGCACATGCCCACAGGATCATTTTTTGCCGGGAGGGAATCAACAAAAAACTCTTGCGGCAACACATGAATAATTCTTTCACCCGGATTCATGGCTAGCTTGTACATGTCGCGAATCAGGCTTTTAACATCCTCTTTTGAAATTTCCGTTAACGCATCATCTCTTGTCAAAATGCCACGATGTTGCATACTTTTAATATGCTGGCCAGCAATACCCACATGCACTTCACGAATTTTCTCACCCGATTGTTTTTCAGCCTCTTGGACAGCCTGTATAATAGATTGTACAGTTTTATCAATATTAGCAACTTCCCCACGCATTACCCCGTGTGAAGGAGCTTTTCCGACTCCTAAAACCTGCGTTTTACCTGTTTCATCTTTTTTGGTAACCAGCACACAAATTTTTGTGGTTCCGATATCTAAGCCTACAATGATTCGATCTTTTGCCTCCATTCCAGTTGTTTAATTTTTTATACAGATTATTTGTCCTTTATATTTCAGGTTGATTTCCTTATATAGTTTCCAGTTTACATTTTTCAAAGCCTCTCCGTAGAATATTTGAAGTAACCTAAACTTTTGCTCCAAACGCTCCGTATTTCCAAGGTTTATCCGATGCTCATCAATCTTTGTATATAATATAAAATCTCCGTTCTCTTCCACTTCTATTTGCCCTATCATAGCCTCCCAAAAATCATCTCCTTGGATAAAGCGAACAATGCTCAATAAATCCGAGTGAATTGATTCCACCCCTTGACTAGACAAATTTCCCGTAGCGACAATTAGTCTAGGAGTAAATTTACTTGAAATAGGTATACTTTCTCCGTTCTCGCTGACATAGTAACTAACACCCGCAGTGTTGAATACTCTGTAAACCGGAATTTTTTGAGAAACATCCACTCGCACCTTACCATCAAGATTCGCATATACATCAGCTTTTTCGACATATTGGCTCTTCTCAATCCGCTCTTCGATGTCCCTTAACTGAATATCTTTCAGCGCCTGATTAATCACTATATTATGCCCGTTATTGTTAATAAAAGCCAAAATATCTTGTTCATTTAGGAACTTCCATTCATTGCCATTTTTTATATGTACATCTATCTCATGGCAAATAATATTTTGTTCCTGCTTGCGCGCATATATCACAAGTGCAGTAAAAAGCACAAGGAGCACCAACATCAAAAGCATTTTCAAGCCTAAAACAATCTTTCGTTTAGTTTCCTTTTTCACCAAACAATGTTTTAATAGGTTCAACAAAACGATCGATATCTCCAGCCCCAATTGTAGCTACCACCTTGCCTTTCCCATACTTTTGAACCAGGCTCAACAATTCTTCTTTTTCAACTAAACTCTTATTCTTTTGGCTAATTGCAGACCATATCAATTCCGAAGAAACTCCTTCTACAGGCTCCTCTCTTGCGGGGTAAATTGGAAGAAGAAAAACTTGATCAGCCACACTAAGTTCATCACCGAATTCTTGATACAAGTTTTGCGTTCGCGAAAACAAATGCGGTTGAAAAATGGCAAGTATTTCTTTGTCGGGATACAAATACTTTAATGAGTTCAAAAAGGCCCGAATCTCCATTGGGTGATGTGCATAATCATCGATATAGATGGTGTCTCCATCTACGTGTTTTTCAAATCTTCTCTTTATTCCTTTGAAGCTTCGAATTCCATCTTTTATACTGTCATTATCCAGGCCAATATTTTTAGCAATAGCTATGGCCAATGTAGCGTTTTCCAAGTTATGAATACCGCCAAAATTTGCTTCAAGGTTTGCAATTTTTTCTCCTTTATAGTCAACAGAAAAAATGAATCGCCCCCCTTCAATTCTGTAGTCCAATAAGCGATAATCGGCTTGATTCCGCTGCCCATAAACAGTTTGTTCAATGTCGGTTTTTATCAAAGATCCAACATGAGTATAATCCTCGTGAATAACCATTTTACCATCCGTAACTATTTGGTTCGCGAACTGAATAAACTCTTCTTCAATTTTTTCTAGACTACCATACACTTCGAGATGATCACTGTCTATGGCCGTAATTCCAGCAATATTTGGATGCAAGGTGAGAAAAGAACGATCAAATTCATCGGCCTCGACCACCATGTATTTGTCTGATGAATGGATATAATTGCTATTGTAATTCGTGGCTATACCCCCTAAGAATGCCGTGCACCCCACTGACTGATTCAAAAGATGAGCAAGCATAGAAGATACTGTCGTTTTGCCGTGCGATCCTGCTATGGCAATACAAAAGTGGTTGCGAGAAATTAAGCCCAGCACCTCAGAGCGCTTCATCAGCTGAAAGCTGTGTTCTTTATACCAATTCAATTGCTTGTGCGACACAGGTATAGCCGGTGTATACACCACTAAATCAGCATCCTGCATAAGTGTCGTCAACTCATCTTCAAAAGTAATTTGAATTCCTTCTTTACCCAACTGATCCGTCAAGGACGAAGGTGTCTTATCGTAGCCTTTCACCTCCAATCCACGCTCATTGAAATAACGGGCAAGTGCTGACATACCGATGCCCCCAACACCAAGAAAGTATACTTTCGATATGTTTTCCAAAACACTCATTGTATCGTTTTCAATATGGTTGTAGCTATCTCCATAGCCGCATGAGGTTTAGCAAAAAGTTTAATATTCTTGCGAATAGTTTCTTGCATAGCTTTATCCTCAAGCAAGGCTAAACATTGTGGCACTAATCGTTCATTCGCCTCATTATCCTTGATAAGTATGGCGGCATCTTTTTCAACCAAGGCCATGACATTTTTCGTTTGATGATCTTCGGCTACGTTTGGAGAAGGCAATAAAATACAAGGTTTGCCAATAATAGCAAGTTCGGAAATAGTTCCCCCAGCGCGTGATACAATAATGTCTGCAGCTGCATAGGCTAAATCCATTCGATCAATAAAACTGAGCACTTTAATGTTTGGCGAATTGAACTTACCATACTCCTCCTCATAAATTTTACCACACTGCCAAATGAGTTGAATACCTTTTTTATCTAGCTGGTCGATCTTGTTCGCAATAGCCTTGTTGATGGCGCCAGCACCCAAACTTCCTCCAGTAATGAAAACTACTGAACCATTAGGGTCTAACCCAAAATGTTCAACTGCACTTTTTCGATCTAATCCTTCCAAAGAAATACTTCCACGAAGTGGATTGCCTGTCAATTGAATTTTCCCCGCTGGAAAATATCTTTCTAATCCCGGATAAGCAGCAAACACCTTAACTACCTTATTCGCCAGCAATTTATTTGTGATTCCCGGGAATGCGTTCTGTTCCTGAATAAATGTTGGGACCCCTTGCCATTGTGCCACTTTCAATGCCGCTCCACTTGCATATCCCCCGGTACCAATAGCAACATCAGGCCGAAACTTTCGCACGATAAACCAAGCTTTGATAATACTAAAAATTAACTTTAACGGAAACAATAAATTCTTTGCCGTGAGTCGACGTTGCAAGCCTACAATAGGCAGCGCTTTGATAGCATATTTTGCTTTAGGAACAGCTGTCATTTCCATTTTTCCTTCTGCACCAATAAACAAAAACTCACTTTCCGGATGAATCTTCTTTATGGCGTCCGCTATCGCGATTGCTGGGAAAACGTGTCCTCCGCTTCCACCGCCACTCATTAATATGTTCAGCTTGCGTTTCACTTTAAGCACTCTTTTCAATTAATTCTTCGGCACCTTCAATTTCTTCAAGCTGTTCAGCATCTCGACTTACACTTAGAATAATACCAAATGCCAAACTCACGAAGATGGTAGAACTCCCTCCCATACTTACCAATGGCAATGTTAGTCCAGTTACTGGAACTAAGCCCACTGCCACTGACATGTTTATCATGGCTTGAATAGTCAAGCTTAAGGCAAGACCAAAAGCAAGCAAGGCGCCAAAAGCTTTGGGGGCTTTTCTGACTATAAATGCCGACCTAACTAAAAAAGCTAAATACAAAAACACGATAAATACACCGCCAAAAAATCCATATTCCTCAATAATTATTGCATATATAAAATCGGAATAAGGATGGGGTAAAAAGTTGCGTTGCGTGCTATTTCCTGGTCCATTAGGAAAGAAACCTCCTTTCGCTATTGCTATTTTTGATTGCACTAATTGATAGGGCTCTTCTTGCTCTCCATTGAGGTTAGCAAAGGCTTCTATCCTAGCCTTCCATGTCGTCATACGGCCGGGCATAGACTCCTCGGGTAAAGTAAATAAGAGTGTTACAAACATTCCTACGAATAGTAAAGAAATACCTACAAGCCCACCAATATATGCGAGATGAATTCTACCAACAAACATAATCAATACGCTAGTTGAGAACAGCACCAATGCAGAAGATAAATCCTCGGGAGCAATTAAGCCACAGATAACTACTACAGGGAAAATTGTTGGCCAAAACCCCTCTTTAAAAGAACGCACCATGTCTTGCTTCTTAGAGAGCATTCTAGCCAAATACATAATTAAAGCAAACTTTGCCAAATCAGAGGTTTGGAAAGTTAAATTGACTCCGGGCAATGTAATCCATCGTTTAGCCTCATTGATATCCGTACCAAAAAACAAGGTGATGATTAATAATACTACGCTGAGATAATACAAAATCTGAGATATACGTGAAAAGTACTTGTAGTTAATCAAATGAGTAAAATACATCAAGCCTAATCCACCACCGATAATCAAGATTTGCTTCATCAAATAATACTCCGTATTCCCTGCACGATATTTGTACGCCAGCGTTCCGGTGGAACTGTAAACCGCCAGTAAAGAAAATAAGGACAACACGAGCACAATGGCCCATATGTACCTATCTCCTTTTATATTTTTTACCAAATTATCGAACATGATTGACGTAAAAATTGAATCTATAAATTACGAACAGCCGCCTTAAACTGATTCCCTCTGTCTTCGTAGTTTTCGAACAAATCAAAACTTGCGCAAGCAGGAGATAACAAAACCACATCGCCCTTATTCGCAAAATGATTAGCGATACGCACCGCCTCTTTCATATCATGCACATTTATCATCAAATCAGTATGCGTTGCAAAGGCTTCGTGTAAATTTCTGCTATCATTTCCTAGGCAAATCACCGTGTGTACTTTCTGACGGACTAAAGCCTTTAGCACTTCATAGTCGTTTCCTTTATCTACCCCACCAGCAATCCAAACTATGGGATTCTGAATAGACTCCATGGCATACCAAGTTGAGTTGACATTGGTCGCTTTGGAATCGTTAACAAATTCAACTCCCCCAATTTTTAAAACCCGCTCCATTCGATGCTCCAAGTTTTTGAAGTCCATCAAACTCTCACGAATACTTTCTTTTTTAATGTCTACCGCGCGAGCTACAATCGATGCAGCCATAGAATTGTAGACATTGTGTTTTCCTTTGATTCCTAAATCGTTAATTGACATGGTAAATTGTTTTTTATTTAGATTTATAGTTAGTGTAATTTCATTGGCAAGCCATGCACCCTCATCCAATTCGCTTTGCTGTGTGAAAGGAATTTTTCGTGCCTTGATGGCTTTATCTTGCATACCGGTTGTAATACCCGGATCATCCTGGCAATAGATAAATAGATCCTTCTCGTCTTGATATTTGGTAATATTCAATTTCGCTTCGACGTAGTTCTCAAACTCGTAGTCATACCGATCAAGATGGTCGGGTGTTATGTTTAAAAGAATTGCAATGTTTGGTCTAAAAGTTGACACATCATCCAACTGAAAACTACTCACCTCCAATACATAGTAATCGTGGTTATGTTGAGCAACCAGCCCAGCGAAGCTCATTCCTATATTACCTCCCAAACCCACGTTGAATCCAGCATCTTTTAGCATTTTGTGTATGAGTGTGGTGGTAGTAGTTTTGCCATTGCTCCCTGTTATTGCGATGATAAATGCATCCGTATAACGGGAGGCAAACTCAATTTCAGACACCACAGGTATTCCTGCGGCCCGCACCGCTTTCATGATTGGTGTACTTTCAGCTATGCCGGGACTTTTCATCACGAGATCGGCCTTGAGTATTTCCAATTGCGTATGTGTCCCCTCTTCAAATTGAATAGCTTCCTCATGCAAAATTTTCTTGTATTTCTCTGCAATACACCCCATATCGGATACCCATATAGCAAAGCCCTGCTGCTTCGCTAAAAGCGCAGTACCCACACCACTTTCCGCGGCTCCCAATATGGCTATTTTTTGTGTTTGCATTGTTTTCTTCTATCTTATTTTCAAGGTGGCTACAGCGATAATGGCTAGTAGAATACCTACTATCCAAAAGCGCGTTACAATCTTAGCTTCGTGATATCCTTTTTTCTGATAATGATGGTGCAAAGGCGACATAAGAAAGACTCTTTTGCCTTCCCCGTACTTCTTCTTTGTGTACTTGAAATAGGCTACTTGGATCATTACTGATAAGTTTTCCGCAACGAATACGCCGACCAAAATCGGCAGCAGCAATTCTTTCCTCGTTAAAATCGCCAAAGCCGCGATTATTCCGCCTATGGCCAAACTTCCCGTATCCCCCATAAATACCTTGGCCGGATAAGAGTTGTGCCATAAAAAACCGATACAAGCTCCAACAAAAGCAGCTATGTAAATCGTCAATTCAGCAGCATAAGGTATATACAGTATGTTGAGGTAGTCAGCAAAAATGATATTTCCCGAAACATAGGCAAACAAAAAGAGCACTGCTCCACTTATCGCTGAAGTTCCCGTCGCCAATCCATCAATTCCATCGGTTAGATTAGCTCCATTAGAAACCGCAGTTATGATAAAGATTACTGCTGGGATAAAAATCAACCAACCAAATTTCTTCCAACTTGGATTCATTATAGTCAGGACTTTTTCGTAGTTAAACTCATTGCCTTTCAAGAAAGGAACATTAGTAATTGGCGCATCAATCTTGGCCATATAATGCTTATCACTTTGCATATCCAAATGCGTGGATATTTGCTCTTGTGGGAACTTCAACGACTCCGCATAACTAACTTCCTGCTTAACATAAATATCTGGATGGAAGTACATGGCAGCACCAACTATAATCCCCAAGCCAACTTGTCCAATTACTTTAAACTTACCCGCTAAGCCTTCTTTGTTCTTTTTAAAAACTTTGATGTAGTCGTCCAAAAATCCAATAGCCCCCATCCAAACTGTGGCAATCAGCATAATCAAGACATAGATATTCTTTAAATCAGCAAACAAAAGGGTAGGAATTAGAATAGATAATAATATCAATATGCCACCCATAGTAGGTGTTCCTTGCTTTTCTTTCTGACCCTCCAGCCCAAGATCTCTGACAGTTTCGCCAATTTGCAGTTTTCGTAATTTATTTATGATCCGATCACCAAGAAGAATAGAAATAACTAAAGAAAGAACAGCTGCTAATACTGCACGAAACGATAAAAACTCAAATAGCCCCATACCGGGTAAGTGAGTATGTTCATTGAGGTAAGTAAATAATTCGTATAGCATGACTTTCTATTTATTCAATTCTTTAAAAGCGGCTTCTAATTCTTCTTTATCATCGAAAAAACTTCGTTCGCCATTTATCTCTTGGTAGGTCTCATGACCTTTCCCTGCCACCAGCACAATATCTTCCGCTTGAGCCAACATGCAAGCCGTTTTTATCGCCTCATGCCTATTTTCAATAACTAAAACTTTTTTCCTGTCAACTACCGCAACTCCCGCCTGCATCTCCTCGAGAATTTGCTTAGGATCCTCCGTTCTTGGATTATCTGAAGTAAGTATCACCTTAGAACTCAACTTGGCAGCGATAGCTCCCATCAATGGACGCTTGGTTTTATCTCGATCACCACCGCAACCCACAACCGTGATTAACTGACGACCATAAACATTCAATTGATTGATAGTTTCCAATACTTTTTTTAGGGCATCTGGCGTATGCGCGTAGTCAACAATACCAACGACACTCTCTTCGCTCGATTTAAGCGATTCAAATCGTCCTTCAGCACCCTCCAATGTGCTCATTGCAACGAACACCTCGGTCTCATCCTCACCCAATAATATTGCAGAACCAAAGACTGCCAATAAATTGTAGGCATTAAATGCACCGATCATTTTGACGTGAACTTCCTTTCCATTAATGTTCAGCATCATACCATTAAAGTCACTTTCTATAACTCTACCAGAGAATGCAGCATGCCCACTTATGGCATAATACTGTTTACCAGCCACTGTATTCTGAAGCATGACGACACCATTTTTATCATCAGCATTACTCAAGGCGAAAGCATTCTTATCTAGTTGATCAAAAAGCATTTTTTTTGCTTTCAAATACTCTTTGAAAGTCTTGTGGTAATCTAAATGATCATGCGTAAGGTTGGTAAACACCGCCCCATCGATTGCTAATCCTGCAATTCGATTTTGATGAATAGCATGCGAACTTGCTTCCATGAAGCAGTGACTGCAACCCGCTTCAACCATCTTAGCCAAAAGCTCATTAATCGCAATGGCATGCGGCGTAGTATGGGTAGCTGGGATTATTTCTTCACCTATCTTGTTTTCTACGGTTGACAATAAACCACAGTGGTATCCCAGCTTGGTAAATAGCTGAAAAAGCATTGTCGCCACGGAGGTTTTGCCGTTGGTTCCCGTTACGGCTACAATTTTCAACTTTGATGAAGGCTTATCATAAAAATTGGATGCTATCACACCTAAAGCCTCAGAACTATCCTTAACCCGGATATAAGTTGTTTCCGCAACTAAATTCTCCGGCAGCCTTTCACATAACACAGCAGCAATGCCCTTTTCTTGGACTGAAGGTATAAAGTCATGACCATCGCGCTGACTGCCAACGATGGCGGCAAACAAACCATCACTTTTTGCAGCCCGAGAATCCAAAGTCAATGCACTAATGTGTTTGTGCGTGTGGCCATGAACTTCTAATAGTTTTACGCCGTGCAATATGTCTGCTAATGTTTTCAAAATAATTCTAAGCTTATCGATTGTCCAGGAGTATAGTTTTGTCCTGGGGTTAAACTCTGTTTTTTTACTTTTCCAGCCCCTACCATCTCTACGCGTAATCCCGCATTTTCAGCCACAAAAAGCGCATCCTTCAAATCCATTCCCAGGAGATTAGGCACCAAACCTTCAATTCTATTATTCGCGACCATGGTCATCGAGTTATTCTGTTTTTTGGCAATCCCGTAATCTGCATTGATTTCCGAGTGAAAAGAGAAGCCTAGTTTATCATAAATCGTCTGGGCATCTTCGCTGGAAAGGTTTCCTAGACGAGGAATACTATAATCAGAAACCAAAGGATGCTCTTGTATGCTGTGATGCATTTCGATGCCATTCGCATAGATTTTATTCGCTATCTCGGCAAAAACTGGCCCAGCCACTGAGCCTCCGTAATATCCATTTTTTGGATTATTGATAACCACAATACAAGAGTATAGCGGTTGCTCCGCCGGGAAGTATCCCGCAAATGAAGCTTGATAGACCCTGTCTTCATATCCAATTGTTTGGTTAGCAATCCGAGCTGTTCCGGTCTTTCCGGCCATTCGCAGTTGACCATTTGACTTCAAATGCTTAGCCGAACCAAACTCGAAAACGGCTTCTAGTAACTCTTGCAACTGACCAACGGTTGTTGGGGAAACGATCTCTTTATCAATAACAACTGGCTCAAACTCCTCTACTGTTTTATCCAATTCCTTGATTGCAGAAACGAGATAAGGCTTCATCATTTTACCATTGTTTGCTATGGCATTGTAAAAGGTGAGAATCTGTAAAGGGCTCAGTTGTACTTCATATCCCGTACTCATCCAAGGGAGCGATACTAAACTCCACGTTGAAGGCGGATGAATGGTTGGGGCCGTTTCTCCTGTTATCTCAATCCCAACAGGATTGTTTAATCGGAGTTCCAGCAATCGATCGTAGAATTTGGAAGCTTTATCACCATATTTTTCCGTTACCAATTTGGATATAGCAACGTTAGAAGAAAAGGCAAAGGCTTCCTTAATCGTTATGGTATCGCTTTCAAATTTATGCACATCTCGCATCGTTCGGTCGGCATATTGCTTTACCCCACCTTCAACATCAACAGTCTCCTCACTCACATCTTTAATCAATCCATCTTCAAGTAGAGCAGCCATGGACATCAACTTAAAAGTTGAACCAGGCTCCGTATTCGAGCCAACAGCGTAATTGTAATATTCGATGTACTTTCCTAACTCTTTTCGATAAGTCAAATTGGCTATGGCTTTAATCTTCCCAGTTTTAACTTCCATTACCACCGCGCATCCGTTGTCAGCACTACTAGACAATAAAGCCTTCTTCAATGCGGACTCAGCCACATCTTGAATGTTTATGTCAAGAGTCATGCTCACATCATACCCTGCTTGAGGCTCAATGTTACCTTCACCGTTTAAAGGAATATAAACACCACCAGATATTCGTTGCATAAGCATCTGCCCTTCCACTCCCGCTAACTGTTCGTCAAACTTCCCCTCGATTCCTACTCGAATCGTATCCATTCGGCCTTCTATCTCAGGATTAGGTACAATTCGCTTAAAACCAATGGTTCGTTCTGCCAAAATCCCAAAAGGCGTGATTCGCTTATTCTTTTGCAAGACGATCATTCCCGACTTATAGCGACCCAGTCGAAAGAAAGGCCACTCATATATTTCCTTGAGCTCTGGATAAGTGACATTGCGCTTAACTAAGTAGTACCTATTACCTTTCTGCCGATTCTCCAACAGCTCCTTTTTAAATTCCTCCTTCGATTTACCCCCAATGTTTATACTGAGATAATAGGCCAAAGAATCGACATTTTCATTAAAAATTTGGTCAGTCATGGGCTCCGACTGAAAATCCATACGGATTTCAAAAAATGGTAGAGAAGTCGATAGCAAGCTTCCGTCCTCAGCATAAATATTTCCTCTCTCGGCCTCAATAGAACGGGATACTATAGTTAGGCTATCGGCAAGTTGCCGCAAGGCCGGCCCCTCATAGACTTGAATCTTAAACGACTGAAATATAATAGCCAAACCCGCGAGTACTGGAACCAGTATCGCGACCCACATTCGCCACATTATTTCTCTCCGTTTATTCATAGTCGTCTTGCTTTACAACTATTTTGTAGGGTGGAGCAGTCAACTCCTTTAAACCCATTTCTTCGACCATTTTTGCCACTTCACTCTGCTTACTCTTGTACATTAACTCGGACTTTGCTGTCATGTAGGTCCATCGCAATTCTTTGATATCCTGCTCAAGCTGGTTCATCTGGCGTATTTTATTTTCTGCCGTATGATTGTTTGCCACATGCAACACACCGAGCATCGCGATGAACAGGACCAAAGGCAAATTGTTAAACCAGTTTTTCTCATCGAAGCGAAGGATATTCTTCACTCGCTCCTCAAGAGAAATCTGATTTTCCACCAACCCTATATCTTCTTTTTCCTCTGGCATTTATACTTTTTCAGCTATTCTCAATTTTGCACTCCGGGAACGTGGATTCATTTTCAATTCTTCATCACTAGCCTCAATTGGCTTTTTATTAATCAGTTTGAAATATTTCTTCACCCGACCAAACTCATCGCTCTTTCGTTCACCTTCGAAATTTCCTGTCTTAAAAAAGTTTTTAACCAAACGATCTTCCAGAGAGTGAAATGTAATAACTGCCAGACGCCCACCTTTTCGGAGAACCTCATAACTTTGCTCCAGCATTTCCTTCAGAGCATTCAATTCATCGTTCACTTCAATCCTAAGCGCTTGAAAAACTTGAGCATAGTATTTATTTGGATTTCCTCCCATCACAAAGGCATCCAAGAATGCCACAAAGGCTTGCGTACTTTCGAAACGCACACCACTGTTTCTTGCTTGCACAATAGCTGCAGCTAGGGTTTTAGCATTCCTTACCTCGCCATAGGAAGAAAAAATATGCACAAGATCTTCCTCACTATAAGTATGTAAAATGTCACTTGCTTTCAACTCAGCCTCTTGATTCATACGCATATCCATAGGACCATCAAACCTTGTTGAGAAACCCTTACTTCCTGCATCAATTTGGTAAGAACTAATACCTAAATCAGCCATAATTCCATCAACTGGAATTGCATGATAATAGCGTAAAAAACGTTTAAGAAACCTAAAGTTGTGTCCGACAAAAGTGAACGAAGGATTATCCATCCGATTAGCAAGGGCATCTTCATCTTGATCAAAAGAATACAACATCCCACCGTCCATCGCTTCCAAAATCGCGCGCGAGTGTCCACCACCGCCGAAGGTCAAATCCACATAGTTGCCATTGGGTTTAATATGCAAGGCATCAACGCACTCTTGCAAAAGAACGGAGATATGATAGCTGTTATCGTTCATATCTCTATTCGTTTAAATCTGTAATATCTAAATCAATATCACCGAGTACATCTTCAGCTAAATCCGCAAAGGAATCCGAATCCATTGCAAGCTCTTTCTCATACTTGGCTTTGTTCCACAATTCCAAAGTGTTTTTACCCGGGGTGATAATTGCATCACCTTTAATACCCGCATATTCGAGCAAATGTTTTGGAATATTTAATCTATCGGCACCATCAAGAACCACCTCAGTTGCTCCACGTAAAAAATATCGAATAAATGCACGTTCCTTTTTCTTGAACTGATTCAACTTCTCCACTTTCTTGCGCACATCCTGCCATACGTTGATAGGATAAATCTCTAAACACTCCTCAAAACCCCTATTCACCACAAAACGTCCTTTAGCTTCTGGGCTAAGCTGTTGCTTAAGAGCACCCGGCAAACGCAAACGTCCTTTGGCGTCAAGTTTCAATTCATATTCTCCTAAAAAACTCATGAGTTATCCACTACGATTTTAAAACAGTCATAAAAGTATACACTTTTGACACATTTTCCCACATTTCTCCATTTTTTACCACCAATATTTTCCCACATTCAAGCTATTGTTTTGTTGATAATGATGTGTATTCCTGTGAATAAAGTACAAGTCAAGCCTAGAAATAAAATCGTAATCAATTGATTTTCATAGTATTAATTTCCACACCCTCCTTATTAACATTGGAGGCTGACTATTCAGATCTATGGGATAATTTTCGCACTCGCGAGGTAACAGCCAGTTCGAATCATTCATCTTTATGACCGTAAATTCCCACCACATGCCAAGATCAGTATGGCTTTGAAGATGAAGTTTTTGCTAACTTTACTTCGTGAAACAAGTACCTGTCAACATAAAAAATAAGCGTGCAAGCTTCGATTACGAGTTACTACAGCGATACACTGCCGGCATTCGGTTGACCGGCACGGAAATCAAAGCAATTCGCGCTGCTAAAGCGCATATCAACGAAGCTTTTTGTCAGTTGCGTAAGGATGAACTTTATGTCGTAAACATGCATATTGCGGAATATACTTTTGGTACACATTATAATCACCTACCCAATCAACCACGGAAGCTGCTATTGAAAAAATCCGAACTGAAGCAGATTACCCGAAAAATCACTGAAAAAGGATTGACCGTGATTCCCATCCGCTTGTTTCTTTCCGAGCGCGGTTTTGCGAAACTTGACATAGCCGTTGCTAAAGGGAAAAAGAGTTTTGACAAAAGAGACAGCATCAAGCAGAAAGATACCAGCCGCGAATTGGACCGCTTAAAGAATCGTTGGTAAAACTTACTTGAGCTTTGTTAATTTTTAAATGTTCTCTAAACAATTACGACGACAACATCATCTTGCTGCACCATTTGATTATCGCTCAGCACTACCTCAGTAATCTGTCCATCAACAGGCGCAACAACCGTACTTTCCATTTTCATCGCTTCAATTAAGAATAGGGGAGCATTTTTCTTCACCTTATCTCCTACAGATACCAATACTTTCGTTAATTTTCCCTGCAGCGGCGCGCCAATCTCTTTATCGCTCACAACCTTGCGGTTGGATTTAACCTCGATATTCAACTGCTCATTTTTCACCTGAATATGCCTGTTCTGCCCGTTCAACTTGAAATATACATGGCAAAATCCATCTTCATCCGGGGCGGTGGTATTCAGGTATTTCACTATAATATTCTTACCAGGAGAAATCTCCACCATGATTTCTTCATTTTGCTTCATTCCATAGAAAAAGGTAGTTGTTGGAATTACCCATACATCGCCGTACTCCTCATTGAAATCATTAAAATCTTTATACACCTTAGGGTAAAGCTTATAACTTAAGAAGTCCAGCTCATTTTTATACTTACCAAACTCTTTCTTAAATGCCTTAAACTCAGTCTCAAAATCCACTGGCTCTAAGTGCTCATTGGGTCTATCCGTGTATGGCAATTGATCTTTCAAGATTATCTTTTGCAATTCTTTTGGAAAGCCTCCATACGGCTGCCCAATATCACCCTTAAAGAAATTAATTACCGAATCAGGAAATGATATATCCATCCCCTTGCTCAAAATATCCTCTTTCGAATAACCATTACTCGTCATAAACATGGCCATATCACCCACTACCTTGCTCGAAGGTGTGACTTTAACTACTTCCCCAAACAACTCATTCGCTATCTGGTAATTTTTCTTAATGGTTTCAAATTGATCTTCAATACCCAAACCTCTTGCTTGTGGGCGCAAATTGGAATATTGCCCGCCTGGTATTTCATTTTCATACACCTGAGCAGTGCCTGCCTTCAATTCTGATTCAAAAGGATAGTAATACTCCCGCACGTCTTCCCAGTAATTCGAGAACTCATTGAGTTTGGCTAAATTCATGGCCCGCTCTCTTTCATGCCCTTTAAGCATGTGAATAATCGAATTAAAATTAGGCTGTGAAGTTAGTCCACTCATACTCGCAATCGCGACATCTACCGCATCAACCCCCGCTTCAACTGCTTTCAAATAGGTTGCTGATTGCACCGATGACGTATCGTGGGTATGCAGGTGAATAGGAATATCAACTTTACTCTTCAACTCAGTAATCAAGCGCTCTGCTGCGAATGGTGTTAGTAATCCGGCCATATCCTTAATCCCAAGTATATGAGCCCCCATGTCTTCCAGTTCCCGAGCCAAATCGATATAGTAATGTAGATTGAATTTTTGTCGGCTTTCATCCATAATGTCACCGGTATAGCAAATACAAGCTTCCGCAAGGCTATTTGTTTCTTCCCTTACGGTTTTTATGCTCAGGGCCATGGACTTGGTCCAATTCAAGGAATCAAAGATTCTGAAGATATCCATTCCATTTTCGGATGCCTTTACAATAAACTTGGCAACTAAGTTGTCTGGATATGCCGTATATCCTACCGCATTACTACTGCGCAAAAGCATTTGCGTAAGAATATTGGGCATCGCTTTACGCAGCATTTGCAAACGCATCCAGGGATCTTCTTTCAAGAAGCGCATACACACATCGAAGGTTGCCCCGCCCCAAATTTCCATAGAAAATACTTCCGGATGATTTTTAGCAAAACTTTCTGCAACCGCTAACATATCGTGGGTGCGAACGCGCGTAGCCAATAAGGATTGATGCGCATCTCTAAAGGTTGTATCCGTATAAAAAATTCCCTTTTCATTTTTCATCCACTTACAGAAATCCTCTCGACCCAACTCATTTAACCGGTCTTTACTGCCCTTGGGGAAATCTACAGTTTTATCGAAGCTAGGAATCCTTGGAATTCTAAAATTCTTATTCGGATCGACAAACTTAACATCACTATTGCCATTGAGAATCGTATTGCCAATGTACTTTAACACCTTTGTTGCTCTATCCCGCTTCTTACTAAACTCGAATAACTCGGGGTGAGATTCAATAAATCCAACATTCTGTTCTCCATGCACAAACACAGGATGTTGCACCACATTTTGTAAAAATGGAATATTCGTTTTTACTCCTCTAATTCTAAACTCAACGAGCGCTCGATCTAAACGTTCTGCTGCCCCTCGCAAGGTCCTGCCCCAAGCCGAAACTTTCACAAGCATGCTGTCAAAGAATGGAGAAATGGTGACACCTGGGTAGGAACTACCCTCATCTAATCGAATACCCATACCAGCAGCATTGCGATACGCGATAATAGTACCGTAATCGGGTTGAAAATTATTCAATGGATCCTCTGTTGTGATTCGACACTGAATGGCAAATCCATCAGCCACCACATCTTCTTGCTTGTTAATATAAATACTTGGGTGACTAAGTGGCAAACCATTGGCTATGAGAATTTGTGTACGCACGATATCAATCCCTGTAATCTCCTCTGTTATGGTATGCTCTACCTGTATACGCGGATTAACTTCGATAAAATAAATATTTTCATCTGCATCCACTAAAAACTCTACAGTACCTGCATTGTAATAGTTAACATACTTACCAATTTGAATAGCGTATTGATACAGTTTATCTTTTGTTTCTTGCCTAAGTGAAGGTGCAGGAGCAACTTCAACAACTTTTTGAAATCTTCGCTGAACTGAACAATCCCGCTCATACAAATGGACCAGATGTCCGTCTTGATCACCTAATAATTGTACCTCAATGTGCTTGGGGTTTTCTATGAACTTCTCCAAGAAAATTGTATCAATACCAAATGCTTTCTCGGCTTCATTTTTCGATTCCTTAAATGCTTTTACCAACTGTTCGTCGTTTCGAACAACACGCATACCTCTTCCTCCACCACCAGCAGCGGCCTTAACCATGATAGGGTAGCCAATTCTTTTGGCTTCTTCTAAGGCATCTTCCGCTTTAGCCACATCCAACTGACTTCCCTCAATAACCGGAACATTTGTTGCTCTTGCTATTTTTTTAGCCGCAACTTTGTCCCCAAGTTGCTCCATGGACTCTGGCGATGGCCCCACGAAAATTATTCCTTCCTCACGACACCGACGAGCAAAATTTACATTCTCTGAAAGAAAACCATAACCGGGATGTATGGCATCAATACTTTCTCGTTTAGCCAAGGCGATAATTTCTTCGATATCTAGGTATGGTTTGAGGGGTTCATCTCTATCGCCAATTTGATACGCCTCATCCGCTTTATATCGATGTAAAGAATACCTGTCTTCATAGGTATATAGTGCTACGGTTCGAATTTTTAGTTCTGTTGCTGCTCGAAATATACGAATGGCAATTTCCCCGCGATTAGCAACCAGTAGTCTTTTGATTTTAAGATCTTGCATAGGCTAACAAATATACAATTTGACCTCAGTATTCAAAATTTAAATCGCTTCACAAAATCACCAAAAACCATAAAAAAAGGAGCTATTCTTCCGAATAGCTCCTTTCAACTTATCTCTTCTTGAATTATCCTTAACTCTTCTTGCCACCAATATTATACTGGAAGGTGTGGCTTAATCTAAACATCGTGTAGAACCCGATAAATGGCGTTCCAGGGAAACGTTGGAATTCATTATTAGTGATGTTGTAGAACGTACCACTCAGAATTGTATTTTCTGAAAACTTAGGACGATAAGAAACACTTAAATCTATCAAGTTAGCTGCGAGTACATCGCCTACATAAACCGCTGAGTTAGCTGGGAAAGCATCTTGCCATCTCCAATTCAAACCAAGGCCGATACCCGTGTTAGCAATGTTAGCTCCTTCTACTGCCAAAGACGATTTGAAACGCGGTGCATTAAGCGCAATATAACCTCCCGAAGCACCCGCTAAAGGGATACGATCTTTGTTTACGAAAGAGAACATGCCTGAAAGTGTTAAAGTAGATTCTTTAATTTTTTCCACATACGTAGCGCCTACATCTGCACCCGCTACGTCAACTTCTCCCAGGTTGATGTAAGTCAAAATCAAATCTGAATTAACCAAATCATCGTCTGGAGCCACTGTTCCTAGAGAGAAACCTTGCATAGCACCCACCATCCATTCTGCAACTGAAACACCGGCATCAGCAGCCAAAGAACCAAGCGCACCTGTGATTAGGCCGTTTGTTGAACCTAAATTTGTATTGACAACTGGAACTAAAGCTTGCGCTAGTTGATCATCATTAAATAGTACTCGATAAGAAGCAGGAGATAACGGGCTCACGAAATTATCAATACGCGTGTAATACAAGTCTGCAGATAAAAATAACTTATCCTTAATAATTCCCTTATAACCAATTTCCATGGTTTGTGTTACGGTGCTCTTCACTGACTCCAAATCCTGGATAGTAGAAATATCAAATTCTTCATTGGTAATGAAGTCAATAACTTTTCTTTCAACATTATTATTCAAAGTAGAGCTTGAAGTAGATAAGTCGCCCGTAAGATTAACTAACTGGTCTTTTACAAATTGCAACTGCGCTTCTGTGGGATTCCCATTGTATAATGAATTACCTATTAAACCAGTTAATGAATTAAGAAATCCATCAAAATGCACGTTGTTATTCGACAAATTATTTACGTTATACCACTGATTATCGTAAGGGCTGTAAAACTGCGGTAGACCATTAGCTCCTCGGTTGTAGGAAAATCCATTCGGATTACCCAATCCCCTAGCGGTTATACCATTCGGCACAAACAACTGCGGTAAATCCAGCGCAGTATTTAAAGCAGAAGGTGCGCTAAACGCTCGGTTATATGTAATACGGGTGGTATGACGAGGCGTTGGTTTATATACAAGCGCTGCTCTAGGCGAAAGGAAGAATTCATTAATTCTGTCCTGGTAATCACCACGCAAAGCTCCTAAAACATCCAACTTTTCATTAACGTGATATTCCGCTTGACCGTAAACACCAAACTGATTGATTTCATCATCATCCTCATAACGACCATAAATCGTTCCTTCTGAAATTGGTCGAGTTAAAATCGCATCGAAACCATAAGTAAAATCGAACATCTGCTTCACTTTCGCATTGTGTTGAATTTGAAGACCATGCAACTTTGATTTATCGAACAAAGTCTGAAATTGATATGGTTGAGCATCACCTTCTTCTACTTGACTCACTAAGTACGAATCTCCCGAATTACTCGAGTTCAAAAAGTAATTAACAAACAGGTTCTTCCATCGCGCTCTGACTTGAGCATAGGAGTAACCCCAGCCTATTCCTTGAGCAGAACCTAAACCAGTCAACTCCAAATTTGTAGTGTTCGCATATCCACCGCTAAACGTAAAATCTATATCATCATTCACCGCCCAGTCAAGACGACCATCAACATTGTACTTTTGTATAAAAAAGTCTCTGTCAAAAGTTTGAACTCCTTTTACAGAATCTAAAACGTATTGAGTACCGTCTTGCACAGTTCCCAAAATAAACTGAGAACCAGGAACAGGCTCCCTACTATCATAGTATGGAAAATCATGACCTTGCATGTAGCCACCAGAAATCTTAAATCCCAATTTATCACTAATCTTTTGCGAATGTCTTACGCTCGGAGCCCAAACACTTCGGCTACCCCCGGTAAAACTTAAGGTAGTTTCAGCATTATGGTCACCACGCATATCTAACGGTGACTTGGTGATAATATGCATTACCCCATCAGCCGCATTCGGTCCGTATAAGGCAGAGCCCGGACCTCTAATTACCTCTATTTTTTCAATATCGTCGTTTCCACCCGGCATTAACTGGAATGCATTGACCTTTAGAGCAGGAACCTGTCCAATTCGATTATCGACCATAGTTAGCATGGATCCCGAGAAGATATTGTTAAAGCCTCGCACAGCAACATTCGCTGAAACCAATCCTGTTGGCATAACATCTACGCCTGGAACACTTTTTAAGTTATCCGTAGCTACAACTGCCGCTGTGTTTTCAATTTTTTCCGCACTGATCAAGGTCACAGAAGCTGGAGCATCTAGGATACGCTCTTTTCTTTTTGAGGCAGAAACCACTACCGCATCCAAACCTATCTCATCCACTTGCATTTGATGATTGATTTTACCACCTGTGTAGGCAACCTCCTTATCACGATATCCTACAAATTTGAAAACTATTACAGGGTTTTCTGTAGTTAAGTTAAGGGAGTATTCTCCATCAAAACCCGTTGTGGTACCATTGAAAGTGTTTTTTTCAACAACGTTTACTCCAAATAATGGTTCGCCATTTTCATCTGTTACTGTACCGGAAACAGTTTGAGCAAGACCTGTTACTGCTATTAATGCAGCAATTAAAACCGCGTAAATTCTATTCATTCTTGTTAAATTTGGTTAAAGCAAATCTATAAATATTTTCAATAGTATGCTATCGAATTGTGAACAAAAGTTTAGTGGATTGTACAAATTAAGGAATTTCGCAATAGAAGTTCAGTACAATGCACCAACAAAAAAGCATCAGTCAATAGACTGATGCTTTTTGTAAATCATTAAAATATCTCGCTTATTCCTTAGAACCAGCTTTCACATTCGGATGCGGAGCAGGAGGATTAGAGTCACCCACTTCTCCAGGCTCAGCTTGTTCAAGTGTTACTTTTCTTTCTCTGTATTGTTCAAAACTTGAAGTACCTGTTGCGTTAGCTTCACCTTCGAACAAGACGATAAATCTCGTTCTATCGATACCATAATTCTCAGTCAAGAATTCGATTACTTCATTAACACGATTCCAAGATAACTGCTCATTGTATTTATTACTGTCGTCTTTATCTGTCATACCCGTTGCACGAACGCGTAAATCTGGACATACATTCAATTTTGCCGCAACACTGTGCAAGTGAGCGTAGAATTCTGGTCTAATATTGTATTTGTCTTTATCGAAGTGAATAGAAGGCAATACAACATTTTCACAGTCACATACTTGACAAGCTTCTTCAACTATTGGAACAATAGCCACACCTTTTTCAGTCACTGGCAAACCAGGCACAGAAAACGGCTCCTCGTCATACAAATCTATTACTCCGTCTTTGTCACTATCTAAAGCTATACCTTTAGGGTTAACCGGAGCACCTTCTGGTGTATCTGGCTCCTCATCCATTCTATTTGGAACACCATCATCATCATCATCTTTCAATAATTCTTCTATCGCCTTTTCGGGATCGTTTTCGGCAATTTTTTGGTAACTGTAATGTAATGGATTCAGCAAAGTGGTAGATTCTGTTTTGTTCTTACCTACCAACTTAAATGTTAGCCCTAAGGTGGTATTGGTGTATGAATCATAGTTCCCTGTCAAACCTCTTGAAACTGGTGCCTGACCACCGCCTTGAGACGCTGGAATAGCGACTGTATTGTTACCGGCTGGTTCTTCCCATCTCACACCATCCATCAAATCGTCTTTGGTAAACATCATACGTGCCTGAAGATCCAAATTAACCACTCTACTCAATCTAAAGGACATACCCATACCAACCCCTCCGGTAGGTCTAAAACTGTAATTGTTCAGGATAGTTGGATTTTTAGAATTCGGGTGACCATCTGCAGGGGTTTCATAAACACCATTTCTCATGGTCTCTAACGCCTGAATTACATCGGCTTTGCTCACGTCTGGATTGGTGTTAATATCCGGAATACTTCTGTAATCATATGGATCCCCATTCGCATCAAGATGGTCATACCAAGTCTGGTACATAAATCCACCCATGGTGGCAAAAAAGTTGAAAACAACTTTCGTGCGTTCTTTATGGTAGCGCAAATTACCTACAGTAAAAACCGCATCAAAAGTCATGTCATGCGCAATGGTGTGCGAATTATTAAAAATTTTAACATTCCCCCCATTAGGATTATCATTTACATAATTGGCCAAAGCATAATCCGTATTACGAATTAAATCTGCTGTTAGCGTAGATGGTTGCCAATCCGTATTCCACATCTCCATAAAATCGTAGTTCAAACGAATAGAGAAAAGGTAAGAAAACGGCTTAACCACCGAAGCACCAAAGGTATAACCCGGAACAAATGGCTTGGCCCCTTTGAAGAAATTTTGATTGATATCACCATTAAGCATAGAAATACCACCTCGAACACCTAACTGCCAAGCATTCTTGGGTTTAGCAGGGAAATAATATTCGTTATTCATAAAAGCTTCCTGCTGTTTTCTTTTCTTTTTGCCTTTGTTAAACTCTTGCTCAACATTGTACATTGGCATCGAAGGCGTAGAAATCTCACGACGACTCTCTAAAGAGTAATCCCCGTCCTCAGGTTCGCCAATAAAAATTATAGCATCATCCTTACTTTGCTTATCACTTGATTTAGCCGACTTTTCCTTTTTCTCCTTGTCTGCTTTTTTATCAGACTTGTCATTTTCTTGAGCAAACCCTGCAAAAACTATTGCAGTGAAAAGAAAGAGTGTAAATATTTTTTTCATCCTAATAAATTGATTAATGAAAGTTTTATTTTTTCTTAAGCCGACAAAGTTAAATTTAATAAAATTGTAAACCAACAAATTGAGGCGTTATTTTAATATTATCATTTCAACAATACCTAGACGCTCCAAGTCTTTCGGCCTTTAATCAGGTCATTGACATAGCGCTCATCAAGCACATCGGAGTCCATATTTCGCGCATTATTAGATTGTTTTTTAGCATAGATTACTCCAAACAACTTCGGTAATTCTGGATTTGATTCTACCCAATTACAGAGAATTGAAGCTTTCAAAGCGTCACTTTCGTCGTGAATCCAAAGCTCCTCAGCAGGATAGTTCGCTTTATCCACTGCGCGAGGGCTTAAGCCATCAAAGCGAAAAGCCTTTTCATTGTTTTCACCAAAACTGATTACTTCATCCTGACGAAGAAAAATAGCATTCAATTTTTGAGCTTTTCTATCCGTAAATTGCTCGAAAGCGCCATCATTAAAAATGTGACAATTTTGATAAATCTCCAGCAATGACGTACCCTCGTGCTCATTGGTCCTTTTCAACATTTCTTGCAAATGCTTCGCTTCTCGGTCAATGGAGCGAGCAATAAACGAGGCGCCAGCACCAAACGCCAAGCTCAAGGTGTTAAATGGCTTCTCAACACTCCCGAAAGGACTTGACTTCGTTTTAATGTGCTGCTTGGATGTAGGTGAGTATTGTCCTTTAGTCAATCCATAAATCTCGTTATTAAACAATAATACGTTCAGATTTAAATCTCTTCTTAACAAATGAATGAGGTGGTTTCCCCCAATTGACATCGAATCGCCATCGCCAGTAATTACCCAAATATTCAAGTCTGGGCGAGTCAGGCGCAAACCACTCGCAATAGCTGTAGCTCGGCCGTGTATACTGTGCATACCATAGGTATTCATGTAATAAGGGAATCTTGAAGAACAACCTATACCTGAAACAAACACCGTTTGAGCAGGATCTGCCTGAATCTCCGCCAAAACCATCTGGGTTTGTTTCAAAATAGCAAAATCGCCACATCCCGGACACCATCTTAAATCCTGGTCACTCGCATAATCTCTCGCTGTCAACTTTTTACTGTCCATTTTCCACCTCCTTCAAGATTTTTCTCGCCTCATCAACAATCTCTTGCTTTTTAAAAGGGACACCTTTAACCTTATGTAAACCTAAAAAATTACAAGTTGGGTAAGCAATAGTCATCAACTTAAGCAGTTGGCCTGTATTCAACTCTGGAATTAATATGCATTTAAACTTGTTCAAAATCTCGCCTAAATTCTTTGGCATTGGATTGATAAATCCAAGCTGAATCTGCCCAACCTTAAATCCATCTTCCATTAATTCCTTCACACTCGATTGGATAATACCGGTCGTATTTCCCCAACCCAAAATGAGTAAATCACCCTGCGATTCACCGCAATGAATTTCTTGATTGGGAAGATAAGTCGCTATTCTTCTAACTTTTTCTTCTCTCATATCTGTCATTGCCTGATGATTATCAGGATCATAGCTCACATTCCCCGTTTCCAGTTCTTTCTCCAAGCCACCAATTCGGTGTTGCTTATTCGGTGTGCCGGGAGTTACCCACGAGCGCACCAAATCCGAATTGCGTTGGTAAGGTAGATAGGATTCTCCCATGCCTTTATCCTCGGGTGCTTTCGGAATCATAATATCCGGGAGTTTATCTAACTGCGGAAACCGCCATGGCTCACTTCCGTTGGCAATATAACCATCACTGAGCAAGACCACAGGGGTCATATGTTCTACCGCTAATTTACATGCCCAATAAGCTGCGCTAAAAGCACCTGATGGACTTCCGGCTGCTACAATAGGGATAGGAGACTCTCCATTTCGTCCGTACATGGCAAAGAGTAAATCCGATTGTTCTGTTTTCGTTGGCATCCCCGTAGATGGACCTGCACGCTGAACATCAACTACAACCAATGGCAATTCAAGCATTAGCGCTAAATTCACGGCTTCCGATTTCAGTGCCAAGCCAGGGCCTGAAGTTCCGGTTACCCCTAGAGCTCCACCAAAAGATGCGCCAATGGCAGCGCAAGCTGCAGCAATCTCATCTTCAGCCTGAAATGTTTGTACACCATGGTACTTGTGTTTGGCTAATTCATGCAAAATATCCGAAGCAGGCGTGATTGGATAACTACCATAAAACATATGCAATTTAGCCTTAGCTGCAGCAGCCATTAAGCCATACGCTAAGGCAGTATTACCCATTATATTTCTATACTCTCCCGGAGCTAAACTTGCCGCCTTAACTTCCGTTTTATATCGACTTAACTCCGCTGTTTCTCCGTAATGATATCCTGCTTCTAGAACTTCAAGATTGGCTTTACGAAGGACTTCGTCATCTTTAAATTTCTCGCTAATAAACCGTTCAACACTCGCAATATCCCTGCTATACATCCAAAGAATCAAGCCTAGGATGAACATGTTCTTACTTCGATCTTTCGCTTTGGGGTCCAAAGGAGAATCCGCAAGTGTTTCCTGGGCAAACCGGCTTGCTTCCACCACAATGCAATCGAAATTATTAACCATTGGCGATGACAATACATCCTGATCAGGATCAAATCCGGCCAGACGCAAATTCTTTTTATCGAAACCTGCCCGATCAACAATCAATACCCCATTCGATTTTAAACCACTCAAGGAGTCTTTTAAAGCCGCAGCATTCATCGCAACCAATACATCGAACTCATCGCCTGGCGTGTGAATCAATCGACTACCAAAATGAATTTGAAAACCGGAAACCCCGTGGATTGTACCTTGCGGGGCACGAATCTCAGCAGGATAGTTTGGAAAAGTGGCAAAGTCATTGCCATGAGCGGCGGTATTATCCGTAAACTGGGCACCCGTCAATTGCATCCCATCTCCAGAATCGCCGGCAAACTTTATAGCAATATTCTCCTTTTGCTTAGTCATTAATAAGCGCGTTCATTTTTACCTTCCATAAAAAACACAAAGGCCTTATTAACCACCTTATTTCCACCAGGAGTAGGATAGTTTCCTGTAAAATACCAGTCACCTAAGTTTTTCGGACAAGCCAGATTGAGGTCTTTTACATCCTGATAGATTACTTTAACTTCTGCAGCAATATGCTCAGGACGGACAATCTCACTAATCTTATCGGATATCTCATCATCTGTAAACAGTGCATACAACTCCTGAACATAGTTCTTATCTTTTGCCGTACCATCTTGCAATGCCTTCTTACACTTCTCATAAACCTCTTCCAGTTTATGCGCTAAACCCCTTTCCTTTAGCAGGGCTAAAAGTGCTCTAAATGCAATAAAATCATGCATTTTACTCATATCTATGCCATAGCAATCGGGATAGCGAATTTGCGGGGCAGAAGAAACGACAATAATCTTTTTAGGACCCAAACGATCGAGAATAGATAGAATACTTTTCTGCAAGGTCGTGCCTCGAACAATTGAATCATCAATCATTACCAAGGTGTCTTTCTGCTGTTGAATACTGTCGTAGGTGATATCGTAAACGTGGGAAACCATCTCATCTCTCGCAGCATCATCCGTGATGAAAGTGCGCATTTTAACATCCTTAACTGCAATCTTTTCGACTCGTGGGCGAAGGTTTAGTAGGTGATTTAACTGTTCGCCAGACATTGCTGGATTTTTTTCAATCTCCTTTTGTTTGTGCGCATTAATATGCTCTTCAACACCTTTCATTAAACCGTAAAAAGCAACTTCTGCCGTATTGGGGATAAACGAGAACACGGTGTTTTCGTAGTCATAACTCACCTCCTTCATAACCCGATCAGTCAATCGATATCCTAAATCAATTCGCTCCTTGTAAATCTCGGTATCCGTTCCTCTAGAAAAATAGATTCGCTCAAAACTGCAGGATAAAACTTCCTGTGATGGCAAACATTGCTTCAAACTAAACTGACCATCTTTTTTTACAATTAAGGCATTTCCCGGAGGGATAACTTTTACATTTTCTGAGTTGATATTGAAAGTGGTTTGAATAGCTGGTCTTTCTGATGCCACAACCACTACTTCATCATCCTTGTAATAATACCCTGGTCGAATACCATTCGGATCTCTCAATACAAAAGCATCTCCATGACCAATTAATCCAGCCATTAAATAACCGCCATCAAAATCTTTTGCGGCATGCTGAAGGATACTTTCAATATCCAGCTCTTTTTCTACATATTCCGAGATGGTTTTATAATCGTAATTCTCCGCTTTGTATTTATCAAAAATTCGCTGCACATCCCGATCCACGTAATGCCCTATTTTTTCCATCACCGTAACCGTATCGCTTTTCTTTATCGGATGCTGTCCAATACTTACCAAAAAATCGATTAACTCATCGACATTGGTGAGGTTAAAGTTTCCTGCCATAACCAGATTGCGACTTCTCCAGTTATTTTTACGAATAAATGGATGGCATGCTTGGATAGAATTCACCCCATGCGTTCCATACCTCAAATGGCCTAAAAAGAGTTCTCCAGCCGAAGAAACATTCTCCTTTAACCAATCTGCCGTTAATTGTTTTTTAGGGGTTTTTGCCGTCTTCTTATTAAACTCAGTAAACACTTTTTTAAAGATATCCTGCAGGGGCTGTTGCTTTATACTTCGGTGTCTATTGATGTACTGCTCTCCTGGCTTAGTATCCAATTTTAAATACGCTAAACCTGCACCATCCTGCCCGCGATTATGCTGTTTTTCCATCAGTAAATACATCTTATTAATAGCATAAGACGCTGTTCCATACTTGTCTATGTAGTATTGCTGTGGCTTTAAAAGGCGGATAAAAGCAATGCCGCACTCGTGCTTAATCGAATCACTCATAATCTCAAAACGCAAATGTAATTAAAATGATGCGATATAAACCAATATTCTCCCTTTGCGGTTTACCTTTACATAAACATCTGTTGATAATGGAAAAAGAAGCTCAAAAATTTGTTGAAATTTATACGGAAAGTACGCCAAATCCGCGAATGTTGAAATTCGTTGCTACCAGTATGCTTTTGCCTAATGCAATGATCGAATGCAAGAGTAAGGAAGAGGCCAGTTTATCACCTTTAGCTGAAGCCTTGTTTACTTTTGACTATGTAGAAAGTGTATTTATCTCTAATGATTTTGTAACCATATCAAAAAAGGAAACGCAAGAAGAATGGTTCGAGTTAAGTTTTGAATTGAAAGCCTTTCTAAAAGACTATATCCTTCAACAAAAGCCAATTGTCCTGCCGGCATTTTTTGAACAACAAAAAGCGGAAAACGAGGCGAAAAAGCAAATTACTGGTACAGATGCTCAAATTATTGAGTTACTCGACAAATATGTAAAGCCTGCTGTTGAAATGGATGGAGGGAATATCGCCTTCAAGTCTTTTGACGATGGTGTTGTGACCCTTATTATGCAAGGTGCTTGTTCTGGATGTCCGAGTAGTTCCGCCACGCTAAAAGATGGAATAGAAGCTATGCTCAAACGCATGGTTCCTAGCGTAAAAGAGGTGGTAGCCGAAGCGGGCTAGCAAATTCTTTCTTTTGCGGTGATAAAGAAAAATTCTAACTTCATCGGGTGTCAATATTATTCACTATCATACTTTGGTTTGTAGTTCTTGCGGTAGCTCTCACAGTGCTTTTAAGGTCGGCCGATTACTTCATCTATGTTGCTGAAAAATTAGGCAATCAGTTTAATGTTCCTTCGTTCATCATTGGTGCCACTGTGGTAGCCTTCGGCACTTCACTCCCTGAATTAGCAGTAGGTGTTATCTCTGTCTTAGGCGGTGAGCCGGATATCGTAACGGGAACAGTGGTTGGTTCAAACATCAGTAATATTCTTTTCATAACCGGGATAGCCATTTTAATGAGTGCGGGATTTTTTATTCAGTTCAAGGCACATCGAGTAGAATTTTTATTGCTTGTTTTCGCGACCATCTTGGCTACCTATTTCCTGTGGGACAAAGAATTGAATCTAATTGAAGCGCTTATTTGTCTTTTACTTCTTATCATCTATTTAGTCTATGTGGTAGGATTCTCGAGTAAAAATGATAAACCCGAAGTCATTGACAATGTTGTGCTCAATTGGAAGAATTACGCCTATTTCATTTTAAGCATTCTTGGCGTTTGGGTAGGGGCAAAATACACGACCGATGCTATAACTTCGATTAGTAGTCTATTGCATTTAGGAAGTGATGTTATTTCTCAAACAGTAGTTGCCCTCGGGACATCACTACCCGAGCTTGCCGTAACGGCTGCCGCAGCGCGAAAGAAACATTTTAACATTATCCTGGGTAATGTAATGGGATCCAATATATTCAACTTGCTGGCTGTACTTGGTCTACCCGCCTTCATTGGCATTATGAATTTGAAACCTTACTATGTTGAAGACTCAAACTTTAATCAGTTTAGTTTACCGATTATGCTAGCGGCAACATTTTTACTCCTTATCGCTAGCTTCTTCAAACCAACGCCTCGAAGCTTTGGGGTGTTGTTTATACTGCTATACATCTTCTTTATGGTAGGTTCTTTCCTCGGAATTAACTTACTCGAGCTCGTCTAGGATTTCAAGCTTTATCGCCTATTCCATTATTCGGTTCTTGCTTAAATTCGCTGGGTACAGGAAAATTTTTGATGTGTAAATCTCTTTGCGGAAATGGAATAACAATACCATACTTTCTAAAACCACTATCAATCATAAAGCGTAAATCACTCCGAACATCTTCAATCATCCGATACTCTTCTGACCAGAATAGTAATTCAAAATCGATAGAAGAGGTATTAAACTCAACTAAACGCACAAAGGCACCAGGCAAAACCTTACTATGACGCTCGGCACATTCCAGCAGAACCTTTTTCACCAATTGGACATCACTTCCATACGCCACGCCAACCGAAACACTATGACGAACCATGTTATTGTCATGGCTTAAATTAATCACATTGTCCACAGTGATTTTGGAGTTGGGTACAATGATGGAAATATTCCTTCTCGTCGTAATCAATGAGGTTCTCAAACCAATTTTTTTCACTTCACCCATCGTATTTCCTACCTCAATCCAATCGCCTTTTTTAACCGTTCCTTCCATAAGCAGAATAACGCCCGAGGCAAAATCATTGAAGGTCTGCTGTAATCCAAGCCCTATTCCAACCAATAAAGCTGCTCCAGCTGCCCAAATAACGGAAAGTTTAAATCCGAGACTTTGAATCACCAACAGAAAAATTAGAATATACATCACATACTTTACCAGCTGATTCATGGCGTACTTTCGCCCCAAATCCATTCCTTTTCGCTTGTAATAGGGATTCAATACAAATTTTCGAAACAGTAAAAAAAGAAAAGGAAGCAGAATCATGAAGAATACGGCCATTAAGACATTGCCCAAACGAAACACA
The DNA here is from genome assembly GCA_017853115.1 of Verrucomicrobiota bacterium. Lineage (GTDB taxonomy): Bacteria > Bacteroidota > Bacteroidia > Chitinophagales > UBA8649 > JAFMKE01. Next base: position 4,231 of record JAFMKE010000007.1, on the reverse strand, counting down.
TGCTCACCCCAGGCAAACAACTCGATGTCAAACAATTTTCCCATCCTTATATCTTTGGTTTATGCGGAAATATTCAGTTAATTGAAATGCAAAGCTACAATAAAAACTAGTCATTTAAACCAGTTAGAAATCATATCCAAGAGCCATTTGGAATCGGGGTTTATTTAACTTGCCCGTATCATAACCCCATCCTAAATCTCCGCGCAGGTAGTAGCCCATCACTTCCATGCGCACACCCGCTCCAAAGCCCATGACCACCGGCTTTTTGTATACATCTAGCCTGGCAATTGCGGTAGGATTTTCGCGAATTTCTTGAATAATATTGCCTGAACCAAAAGGAGAAAATCCTTCCCAAGCTGTACCTATATCAAAGAAGCCGACCAACTGAAAAGTCTCTAAAATACTTGACTTTAACTCCCTTCGGCTAAATGCAGAAAATATCGGAATCCGCAACTCGCTATTTAGCACGGCAAAACTATTTCCGTTTCGAATATTCTGTTGAAAACCACGCATGTTTAAACCCAGGCTTTGATAGGCATAGTTCTTATCCTGACTTACAATAGTGGTTTCATTGAATGCAGGAAAAAGCATGCCCTCTGTTCCACCTAAATAATACACCATTTTACGCGTACCTGCAGATGTGCTGTAATTGAATCGATTAGCCCAAACAATCGTTTTAAATACCTTTTGATAGTACCGGGCATCAACTCCCCACAACATCAAGTATGAGTTATTGAAAATAGGCAATTGGACCTGCTGTTTCAATACAGTATCTTCCCGGGTGGGAAATTCTTTTTGAAATTCAAAATAGGTATTTACCCTAAATCCATACATGACATTTTTCGCCACGGGAAGCGTATGATCATGGACAAACTCCACCCGACTGTAGAGCCAATTTTCACTTCGGTTAGGTGCGTTCAAGGTAGTAAAATCAGTAGATTTAATGATAAATCGATCGTTTCGGAAACCAAACTTGAAACGCAAACTGTTCAACTGATTAAATGGATAAGACCACTTGGATTCCACTAAATTCGTTTTCGTACTTAACACACCCGGTGTGGTGATACTCGCCAAGGGAATAAAACCATTTTGAATTTCACTCAAATTTTTATGGTAAAATGTGATGCTTTTATCCCAACGTTTTTTATAGTTTTCATAGCTGAGGAAAATTTCTAAATTTTCAAAAATTCCCACTCTAAACGGCAAGGATTGGCCGTTTACTTCCGGATTTAAATTACCAAACAGCGGCATGCGAATTCCTCCGAAAAGTTTATGATCTTCGAAGAGGTCGGTAATCCCAAAGCGCAACATCGGATTCAACCCCGGCTGATTAAAAACAGGACTTCCAGGATTGAATGCCTGATAATTGTTTACTAGTAAAGCGTTGTCCAAACCAACAGAAACATTGTCGGTCATAAACTTTAAGAAGTATTGTCTAGTGCGCGAAAACTTGTAAGCGCCCTCTCCTTCCTCTTCTACAGCTCCTTCGTTTAACCACGCTTGCTTATGCGCTTCCGACAATTGCTCCCAACCATCAAATTTACTTTGATATACTATTATTTTTGCTTCTGGAGTTTCCTCTTCTTTATCGAGCTTTTCCAAAGCAGCTTCTTTGGCTAATTGTTCCTGTAACTTCTCTTTCTCCCGCTCTCGAATCAAATTATCCATGTAGCTGGAAATCGCTTTTGATTTCGTATAAGTATAATTCAAATCCTCGAAATGAAAGGAAGTTTTGCCATTGATAACCATCTGCTCTACCTGCCCTCTTCCTCCAACACTCAAGGCATTAAGGCTCAAATTGTATTGCTTAAAAAGATGATTTTCGCCTTGCATTTTATACACAGGAACCATTTCCTGCCGCTTAATTTCTTTCAGCGTTTGATTTTTAGGTAATGCCTCGCTCAGGAGAATTTCAGGATCGAGAATTACTGAATCCAAGCCTCCCAATTCCTCTTCTATGGTATATACATACTTAACCCGATCACCTACTTTTTTTCTTTCGAGCTTCCCTTCATATTGCGCCACAATTCCACTAGCATCACTAAGGAAGGTATAGCTAGAGTCGGTAAATGCCTGCGGGTGGCTCTCATTCGCGTATGGTGTAAAACTAATTTGAGAAAATGGTTGAACCGGATTGTTAAAATCATAAAAGAAGACATCGAAATTGGCATTGGGCAAAATTGTATCCAATCTGCCTTTGACCAAATCATCCGACGGCCTATTCGAAACAAATAAGGCGCCCATTCTTCCGTCAAATTCTACAAAAGCCGGCTGTAAATCATCATAAAAATCGTCGGTAATCTGTGTTACCCGATTCGTAGGCATATAATATTTAAAGAGGTCAATTTGACTCATTTGCATAGCTGACAAGAGTAAATTTCTACTATCCTCAGCATAAGAGAAATCATATACCTTTTGGAATTTACGGAGCGGTTCGGGCTTAGCTTCCTTTTTAAAATCTTCCGCGTCATAGTGTACGATATTGAACAAGTCTTTTTTCTCGTAAATCACCGTCAACTTCTTGCCTTTGGGTTCCCACGCGATTATTGGATTAGACAAATCGGTCTCTAAGGAAGTGGTCCGGAATCCACCTTTTTTAAGCGATCGCGTTTCCTGTGTTTCTAGGTCATAAACCAAAACTTTCCACCTTCCCAACTCATTAATCGTATAGGCAAGGTAGCGTCCATCCGGGCTCAGTTTCGGCTGATGCTTCACATAATTCTTATGCTTCTTTAGGGGCAGGCTGTTTGCCTCGTCAACTGACTCAAACAACTCCTTCTCTCGCTTGAACTTCTCTAAATTGGAGTAATACCATTGCTCCAAAAACTGGCTTTGATACATGCCTGTAACGAACAATATACCGTCCTCTACACTTCGATTTACACGGGTTAGGTACATGAGATTCCCAACAGCATCCTTACCAAATTCCTCTTGAATATAGTGCCATATAGAATGCCCAACAAACTCCATTTCTTCTGGAGACAGTTTAGTCAAGTTGCTATACCGACCAGATAGAATACCATCTCGCAAGGCTTCTTCCATTTCACTACTCCAAGGCGTTCCCGCAAACTTAACCAAGCCCTCCGTAAACCACTTAGGCAAATTCAGTAGCAAACTGTTTTGAATTACCTCTTGGAATCCACTTCCTTTGGCCAAATTTTCGATGTGCACGCGTGTTATACCCTCTTTAATCTGCCGGTCCATATCTGCATGCTCGCCATTGAAGTATACAAAGAGTTTGTTGTTTTTCAATTGAACCGTCCCACTGATGGCCTCCACATCTTCCTTGATACCAATATTGGTTTGATGCATATCAGAGATATCATTATAAACAATCAAATCCAACTTTTCAGTTAGCTTCACATTGAGCAAGCCTGAAACCTCTTCTAAACATTTTTCAGCAGAGAGAATAGCATACTTTCCCATGTCCTGTCCACCTTGATAAAAGTACACCCGAAAATTATCGGTATCATAGAATTGCCATTTAAACTCTTTGTATTGCACGCGATTTTTACCGAAAGAAATTTGCGATTGTTGAGCAGGAAGGAATCCAACAGCCATAATGCTAAACAGCAGGAAGATAAAAGGCTTTAATTGCTTATGTTGGATGGTAATTGACATGCGTTTTAAAAACGAAAATTACTGAGAATAGTTTGTTTACTGTAATTTATTTTTATAAAATTTGGCTACGTAAAATTTAAACGAATAGATATGATTCATGTTGCCTCCTTTGCTTTTAATCCTTTCCAGGAAAACACTTACGTATTGTATGACGAAACCAAGGAGTGCATAATTATCGACCCCGGTTGCTACACCGCGAATGAACAAAAACGACTCGAAGCATTTATTGCGAAGGAGGAATTGAAGCCTGTCCGTTTGATTAACACCCACTGTCATTTGGATCATATCTGCGGAAACGCTTTTGTAAGCCAAAAGTATGGTTTGCATCTTGAGGCCCATGAAGGCGAGCAAGTCGTGCTGGATGCATCCATAGATCATGGTAAAATGTATGGTTTTGTGTTTGAGCCATCGCCCAATATCATGCATGCGATTCAAGAAGGAGATGAAATTAAATTTGGTAATAGCGCACTCAAAGTACTTTTCACACCAGGACATTCCCCGGCCAGTATAAGCCTTTATAGTGATCAGGATAAGTTCGTGATTGCCGGTGACGTATTGTTTTTTATGAGTATCGGCCGAACAGATTTACCGGGAGGTAATCACGATCTAT
>JAFMKE010000068.1 GCA_017853115.1 Verrucomicrobiota bacterium | reverse complement strand
GAAGAAAATCCTTTTATAATCGCTTATTTACTAAAATGGATAGACACAGGCTTGGCATATGAATTTATGGGTAGTCAAATTGAGCGATTAAAATTATTGGCACCTGATTTAGATTATACCCATGAACTTGTAAGGAAGTATGAGCTTTTAACTTTGGCAGTAGAACAGGAAAAAGCATTTAAGCAAGAAGCCTATCAGATCGACTCGAGTATATATTTGGTCGATTTTGAAACGGTGAAGATTGGAAATCAACTATGGATGGCGGAGAATTTAAATATTCCGACACCCAATAGTTGGTGTTTGTACGATGACGATGAAAATTGTAAGCAATACGGCAGAATGTATAATTGGTTTGATGCGCAGTTGGCATGCCCTCCGGGTTGGCGCTTACCAAGCGATGAAGATTGGATAGAACTGGAAATGTTTCTTGGGATGCAGGAGGAAGAAGCGTATATAGAAACTTGGAGAGGAGAAAATGTAGGAGGGAAACTGAAGTCTACTGATATGTCTTGGGATCACCCCAATGTTGGCGCAACTAATAATACCGGATTTAATGCCATGCCTTGCGGTCCGCGGAATAAATTTGGGATGTATGGTTTGTTTGGCCATAATGTAATATACTGGACATCAACCCCCTATGGGGAAAAGCATGCAGTATTCCGATACTTAGGCAATAGCAGAAACGATGTTGGAAGAAGCAATACCTCCAAGTATGATGGTTTCTATGTGCGCTGTGTAAAAGATGTAGTTGAATGAAGAAGTTTTTGCAAATAAGTCTGCCTATTTTTCTCGTTGCGATGTTGTGCATTGAGCTAGGTTTTCGTTTTGCAGAAAATCAAGTGGACTTAATGGTTCTCACAGGCAAAAAAGAAGGTGTAAATCCGATGCTTGCCACTTGGGCTAAAAATGAACCGTTTTTTTCATATTCTGCTGCAAAGAGTTTTCCGCTAGAGGGTAAGACCATAAATAATTATGGGTTTATAAGTACCCCTAATATAAGCGTTAAAAAAGATTCATTGGTAAAGCGTATAGCCTTTTTAGGCGGGTCTTCTACCGCGGGAACGGGCCAACTCTTGAAAGACGAAGAAACTTGGCCATGGAAAGTAGCTGAGAGTATAAAGGATGCCGGATATGCTATTGATTTTATTAATGCTGCCGCCAGTGGTTATACTACCTTTGAGTCTTATGGCGTGCTGTGGTCTAAATTGCGCTTCTTCAAGCCGGATGTTATAATAATCAATCATGGTTGGAATGATTTTTCTTATTTTAAAAAGGATAAGAAGGAGTTGTTAAACTTTAGAAAGAATGCTGAAGGTGTTTTTGAAGGGGTTAAGTTTTTGATAAAATATGAAACGTATGAACCCCTGATATTAGACGAGTACATCCATTTTTCCCAAGTTTTATCACGTTTACGTTTGAGTATTTGGCATAATGAGGGTCGTGGAGAGGTATATATTAAAGATGATCCCGAGTTATCTGCAGAACTTTCTTTGAAATCTCAGGGTAGTGTTGCTTTTCAAGAAAATCTTGAATTGATTAAAGCGTATTGTAAAATGCACGGAATAGCGTGTTTTTTTTGTTTACAACCTACGCTAGTCCTGAATCCCTCTCAAACACCTTCCATGGAGGCAGAATTTATGCGTGTTGAATCAATAAAAGGCCATATGGATAATTTTGGGTTAATTTTTTCGGCAGTCAAAGAAATTGCCTCTAATAAGTATTTAATTGACCTGCGATCTGTTTCTTATAAAGAAGAAAATTTTAGGGATTACATCCATCCATCTCCCGCAGGAACCGATCGCATAGCTTCAATTGTAGTTGATAGCTTATTAAATAATTATTTTGATTTCGAAGCTGAGTAATTATAGCTTCAAGAAAAATATAAGTTTCTGTTTAACTTTGTTATTATGTTTCTAAAGGACGATATAGCTACTTTTTTTAATACTCACGGATACGCGCAAACAAGTTTACTCAAAGCTTCTGAGCTTGATGACTTGTTAAGCTTGTTTAAGCAAACAGCGTCTTTTTCTGGCGTTGAGAATAAAGCGTTTTTTACTTCAATTTGGAGTGAAAATAAAGCGTACAGAAAGGCTGTGGACGGTGGATTAAAGAAGATACTCGAGCCTGCTTTAAGTCGTCAAATCAAAGAGTTTCAATCGATTTTTGCCAATTTTATGGTGAAAAATGCTGGTGATAATTCTCAACTGCAACCACACCAAGACTGGAGTTTTGTTGATGAGCGAAAATTTCAATCGATGACAATATGGATTCCTTTATGCGACGTGGACAAATCGAATGGTGCTTTGGAAGTTTATCCAGGAAGCCACCAAATGAATAATTTCATTAGAGCTCGTTTTCAAAACTGTCCATTTCAAAATGAAATGCAGGATATTAGGGATAATAAGATGTTAAGTATAGCGATGAAAGCAGGTGAGGCCTTGTTTGTAAACTCAAGAACCATTCATGCATCTCCCCCTAATTTAAGTACTAATCAGCGATTGGCAGTTTCCATTGTGGTAGCCCCTAAATCAGCGAATTTACTTCATTTTGTTTTAGATAAAAACAACAGTTCAGAGGCCTTCGAACTTGCAATTACTTCTGATTTTTTCACCCAATACAGTTGTTTTGATTATCCTGAAATTGAAGAAGGGAACCCCAAGGTAAGTTTAATCCCGAGTGAATAGGCTTTTTAGTTTACTCCAAAGAGACAGTTCCGCCTTAGCATGAGATTCTAGTTCAGTTTGATCTTGACTGAAAATAGTTTTTACCTTTTTAAGCACACGAGGTCCTTGTTGGATATCTGCTTCCATAAAGAAATTCACGGATGACTCGTATACATCAATATTCCCTTTGTTGCCATAATAATAATACATTGCTGCAGGTTTTGGCTTAATCCCAAATACTGTAGCTAATCGGTACTCATCAGTTTTGTTCGCATAGGATGCATGATATAAACGATGATCATAAATTAATGCTTCTCCCGCCCTCATGTTTAAGGTAAGCATGTCTTGCCAAAATGATTCTAATTGATCTGCTCTTGTATCGGGTATGTTGGGGCCACGATAGTTTAAACCCCAAAGATGACTTTTTGGTAAAATACGTATTGCCCCGTTTTCTTTGGATAAATCAACAAGAGGTGTCCATATATTAAAAGAGCGGTAAATAGTTTCATCTACAATATTCCAGTCTTGGTGTGGGTGGAGTCTTTCTTCCTGACTTCTAGTTTTTACTACGAAAGAGCCACCTAGGGCCTCACAACCTGTGAAGTGCTTTTCGATGGATGATTGAAATACACGTTTCATCGTGTCATTCATTTTTTTTCTAAATGCAATATCAGGGTGGTGCGCAGTTGCGTAAAAGCCTGGAATCTCGTGTTGATGATTATGATAAAAGAAGTCTTTTAGCTCTGTAACTTCTTGCTTGTTTAAAAAAGGAATAATTACATAGCCTTCTAGTGCCAGTTGTTTATCAAGTGTATTATTCTTTAGAATTGCTAATTCTTCCACAATGATCGAATTTTATCAAAAAATGTGCTGGGTACTGCATGTTTGTCAGTTAATTTTTCAACTTCAGGTGGTGGCGTCTTCATGGGATACCCGGCTGCGGACTTTAATTCTTTCAATTTTGCGTATAGTTCTTCCCTTGAATACTGGGGAAGATTGTAATCGATAAAACCTATTGACTTGCCAAGTTTGGGTCTTTGGGCTATATCCTCGATGAAATTATCGAAACGCAATAAAAAGTCGTCATCTTCTTCAAAAATTTCTAGCTTATCTTCATTGGGTATTTTATAGTGAAACCGCATGATATCTCCTTGGGATTTAACTCCCGCAGTTATAGCTTTTCGTACAGTATCTGTAGTATTTTTGGGAGAGTAATGTATGACACTTTGATTTAAAATTACTGCAGTACCAGCTTTCACTTCCATGGGAATGAGTTCATCAACCACCAAGTCGTCATTACCTGAAAAAAAGAATGGTAAAGTGGGTGCGCGCAAAACAGGATGTTTGGTGTATTGGCTACCAGGCAGAACCATAATCGGACCGTTTTCAAAACTTACATCACATAAAGGAACCCAGCAATTCAAGGCAATTGCTTCGTCTTCATTGACGATGGTCCAGTCTTGGTGTGCGGCTAATTCACTTTGATCACCAGGTGTCTTATAAAGAAAAGCCCCCCCAAAAGGAGTAAAATTGATAAAAGTCTTTTCATAAGCTCTAGAAAATACCTCGACGATTTTTTCACTTGCTCTTTGCTTGTAGGCGAAGTCGGAGCTGTAGCTTCCTGAGAAAAAACCATTTTCTCTTAAGTTGGGGTGTAATTCATCGAAGAAAGCATCAAGTTCTTTTACTTCTTCATCTAGAAGAAAAGGTAAACAAATAAATCCTTCTCGATCGAATTGTTCTTGATGCGCTTGATCTTTAAAAATTCGAACACTCATGAGGTGAAAAAACTTTTGATCTTATCAATAACACTTGGTTTTATAGCTACTTGCATAGTTTCAAGGCCAATTGAGGGTCTAGCTTTTTCTAAAAGTTCACGCGCATTCGTTTTCTCGAAATTATTTTTTAAATATTCATTGCTTATTCGAGGGAAATCATAGTCTATAAGACCTAAGGATTTTCCAACTTTAGGCCTATCATGTATGTTTTCACCAAACTGTTCGAAATTGGTCATAAACTCATCACTTTGTTCAAATGCTTCAACTTGTCCAGGATGTTCGTCATTATAATAATAGGTGCGATATTCAGCATCCTTATGTGTGAAGTAGGTGTTAGTTACAATACGAATATCATCCGAAAAGTTTGGTGGCGAGTAGTGTATGATGCTTTGATCGAAGAATACAGCTTCACCAGCTTTAATAATAACAGGCTCTAGATAGTCCACAATGTCCTCACTCACATCCTGAAAAAACTCAGGAATAGTAGAGCCCCTGTAGGTGGGGAATAGCCGATGGCTGCCTTTTAGGACAAAAATGGTCCCATTTTTTACATTTAAATCGGTGAGGGTTGCCCAAATATTAATTCCAGTAAATCGGGATTCATCAATTAAGGACATGTCTTGATGCACACACATACCACTTTCTGGACTCGGATTTTTCACAATAAATGCACCACAAACCATTTTATAGTCACACAAAAATTTCTCAGCACTTCGTTGACACGCTTTTCTTATCTCTTCATCGGCGCGTTGTCGGTAATTTTTATCTTGACTAAAAGTGCTTGGAAAAAATCCTTGTTCATTTTTGGGGTGTAATTCTCGATACAGTGATGTTAAATGATTAACCTCTTTTTGGTTGTAAAAGGGTAAAATGACATATCCATCTTGTTCAAACTTAGCTTGAATATCTTCGTCTTTAAAGACTTTGAGCATTTTATCGGGAAATTGAAACATGGGTTTAAACTTTTCCTGTCAGTCTATATTTTACTTCTCTCAAAATATTCATTGGCGTATAAACTTCAAAAAACGAAGCTTCATATTCTGCGGATGTGGCATGCTTATCTTTATTATCAGCTGGCACATCTTGATTTTCTGCTTCTTTTTTCTGACCTGTCATATCATAACCAAATAACACAGACAATTTCTCACACATCGGTACATTAAATGAATTACCACCTGCTTTGATACGATCGACTAGTTCTTCCGACGTATAATTGTCAAAAAGGTAGGGGAGTTCTTCCATTAATTCGTAATCCGGAATTTCCTCTTTGTTGTCGTACATTTTGGCTAATCGAGCATTGTTATAATGGATAAAGAAATCTTCGTCAATTTTATACTTTAACAAGGTGTTTTTGTTTCCGTCGGGTTTTAAATAGTAGTGCACGAGCTGGGCATCTTTTTGGGTAATACCCACGCCAGCAGCCAAGCGTGTTCCATCAGTAGTGTTTGGAGGCGATGCATGAAAGGTGCGATTATCAAAAAAGAGAACTTCTCCTGCTTTCATTTCAAGTGTGGTTAAGTAGGGAAAAACACTAAACATGTGTTCACTCAACGGAACAGGGGTTTGAGGTGATGGGGATGGTCTATGATTTTGCATCATTTTATGACTTTGTTTAATTACTCCCATACAACCGTTGTCAAGGGTTGTGTCTACCAATGTTGTCCAGCAAGTTATTGAACAATACCCTTCTTCTTCTTTATCCACAAAACTCCAGTCTTGGTGGGCTGGAACCACGCCTTTAGCGTTCGTTTCTTTGACAACAAAACTTGCTACAAAAGCTTTATAATTAATTAGGTATTGGTCCATTTTTGGTAGAATAACATCCCACACTTTTTGTCTAACGGCTTTGTTTTGTTCTGCGCTCAAATCGTCCATACTGACGTGAAAGCCATAGCCCTGCTTATCTTTGAGGCCCAATTCATTGTAGTAAGCCGTAAGTTCATCAATTTCAACTTGGTCCAATAATGGTAAAACTAAGTAGCCGTTTTCCTCGAAAAAGGCTTGGCTCTCTTTATTTTTAAACAAGGGAATCATTTTGTACGTCTGCATATTTCTAATTTTATAAGCGAGTTTAGCTTGTTTGTATTCTGCCGAGCTTAGTGGTGTACAAGACAATGGAAATGTTTCCTGTAAAGTTCCCATGTGAGGGCGCTCACCTATTTTTCTGTTGTTGTATTGTTGAAAAAACTCAACGGGAACATGGTGTTTTTCTATTTCCGTCTCTACCCCATGATAAAAAAGCAATTGAGCATCTTTCGGTATGAGTCCATAAGTAATAGCCAATCGGTTTTTTTCACTTTTATTCGCTGGTGATGCATGAATTAATGCTTGGCTAAATATAATTGCTTGTCCAGCATTAAGGGGTACCTCTATCAAATCGGATCGAAGTTCTTCCTGAATATTGCTAAGTGGGTTCGGTAAACTTGGTGACCTCAATGCATTTGAAAACCGATGGCTTCCTGGAATAACCTGCATGGCTCCATTGTTGCTGTTTACATCCTGAAGGGGTACCCATATTGTTATGGAATCATACCGTGATTCATCAATCACTGTCCAATCTTGATGAATAGGCATTTCTCCTAATTCTCCAGGAGCTTTACTCAAATAACAAGAGCCAAGGCTGGTGTAGGAATTAAAGATATTGACAGCTTTCGATTGAACAAGCTCGTCAACAAGCGTATGAAGTTTTTCTTTTACTTGTTCATTCAGGCTAAAACTGGTTGAATAAAAGCCCTGTGGGTTGCCAAAATCTTTGGGGTCATATGCTTGTACTAAACCTTTTACTTCATTCTTGCTTAAAAAATCAATAACAATATATCCGTGGAGGTCAAACTGGTTTTGAAGTGTTTTGTCTTGAAAAATAGCATGTCTGATTGCGTCTTCCATGATTTATGACCAAACTTTTTTAATCCTATCTAGAAGGCTTAATTTTTCTCTATCGTAACCAGGCTTATTGAGGCGCTCAATAAATTCAGTTTCGCTTATAAGCCTTGATTTAAAGGGTATTTTTCGGAGTACCTTAATACCTTCTGGCTTTTTCCACGGGTTAAACTCCATATAAAATTCATCTTTCACTTCAAGCTCTTGAATTTCGTAGGGATTATTTCCAATGTCCAAATGGTAATGAATCGATGGGAACTCTGAAGGCACGCATATTAGTTGAATGGCTAATCGTAAACCCGGAGTTTTGTTGACGGCAGAGTAATGAACGATGCTGTCATCTAATATTACACAATCACCGGCTTTTGTTTCCAAGGGAATAAGGTGCTTGGTGATAATTTCCTCTTTAATTCCATCGAGTTCCCAAGGCACCATTGGTCCTCGATGCTGACCAAAGCGTTTATGACTTCCTGGCACAACTTGCAGGGTGCCATTCTCGGATGTTGAATCCACTAAAGGGCACCAAATGGATACCGTAGTGCAGGATGTTTCATCGGCAAATGCCCAATTCTCGTGTAACGGAACTTCACCTGTATCTGATTTTTTCCGAATGTAATTGGCTATGATTGGTCTATAGTTGTCCAATATTCGGTTCATGTGCGACTCAAAGTACTCAGTAATGATTTTAAACACTTTACGCTTGTACTCAGGATTTTTATCAATAAATGTGAAGTCATAGGTAATTATTGGACTTCCATCTATACCAGTTTCTTCTGAAGTAATTTGACCACCACTCTCAGGTAAGGTATCAAAGAATAAGGACTTTAACTCTTCAACCTCTTTCGACGAAATAAATGGGATTTTCACATAACCATCTTTGTTAAACTGCTCTTGTAATGACCTGTCTTTGAATACACTCCTCATATTAAATCTATTATGGTGTCTTCGATTTTTTTGAAACGAATAAATCCTATTATGAAGATAAGAAAACTTATTAATAGTCCGAAAATCATGAATGAATGAATTGGGCTTCCAAACAAGCACCATCTAAAAAAGTCTATGACACTGGCCATCGGATTGAAATAAATTAAATGTGCATATTTTTCTGGTAAAATATTTACAGGGTAAAACACGGGCGTGAGCCAAACACCAAAATTAACTAGGTATGGAACGATATGAAATAAGTCGCGTTTTCGCACAACAAATGAAGCTAAGAGCATAGCCATGCCCATACTAATAAATAGGGCGGTTAATATCGCAAATGGTAAAAATAGTAGTGATGGGCTCAAAGTTGTTTGAAAATAAATCATACAAAGAACCAGAAGTATGGCGCTTATTCCGAACTCTAACATGGCTGTTAAGGCTTTTGACAAAGGAAGAATGATCTTGGGGAAATCTAATTTTTTGATTAGGTCACTATTGTTCATTAATGAAGAACTTCCATGAGAAAATACATTATTAAACAAATTCCAAAACAACAAGCCACTTAGAACGAATAAAATATACGGGTCTTCGGTTTGAAAATTCAACATACCAGAAAAAAATGCCGTATAGATAATCAAGGCCGTCAAAGGTTGTATCATTGTCCAAAGAAGTCCTAAGGATGTTTGGGCATATTTTACTTTTAAGTCTCTTTTTGCAAGAACAAGAATGAGCGATTTTTTTCTCCAAACTTTTTTTAAATAGTTAGACAAAGAATCGGGTTGAGCGCTGATAATTGTCTTATTCATTTGTTTAAGGAATTCTGGATGATACCACAAATATATACTACGTCTTCTTCCGTTATCTTTGAATGGAAAGGGAGTCGTAGTAGGCAGTTGGCTATATGGAAAGCATTAGGTGTTTGAGAATCAATTTTCGCAGTTTTTGCATAAGCTGAATCATTAAGTGGGATATAGTGAAAGAGGGCTTCAACGCCATATTTTTTTAGGTTTTCTTCGAGCATTTTTCTTTGATCTTTACTATTTAATATTAAGTAAATCGAATGGTAATTATACTCGTTTAAACATGATTGATGGATATAAACTTGAAGTTGCCGATGTTTCAAATGTTTTCGATACCAAAACGAAAGTTGGTTTAGTTTTTCAAGAATTGTGTTTTTCTCTCGAAGTTGAGCTTGTAGAATCGCGGCATTAGCCTCGGGCATCTGAAATTTTGATCCAATGTTTACCCATTCATAATAAGGGACATTGCCTTCTGCAAAAGCTATTCTGTTTGTTCCGTTGTGGTATATTTCATGACAAACCTGCCTGTATGTTGGGTTGTTTATTATTAGTAAGCCTCCTTGCGTGGCGGAAACATGTTTAGTAATGTCAAAGCTTAGTACACCAAATTCGCCAAAAGTGCCTAGGGCTTGTCCATGATGCTTGGATCCAAAGGCCATGGCCGCATCTTCGATGAGCACTACGTTATAGGCGGTAGCAATGGCTTTTAACTTTTCGATTTGACACGCTTTACCACCATAATGAACGGCAACAACAGCTTTCGTTTTATCGCTTATGGCTTGTTCAACCAAAACGGGGTCAATACCTAATGTATCCATTTCTATATCCACGAAGACAAGCTTCGCTCCACGAAGAGCAAAGGCATTGGCCGTAGAAACAAATGTATAGCTTGGTAATATGACTTCATCACCTGGCTGAATGTCTAATGCCAATGCAATCATTTCCAAAGCCCCTGTAGCGGAGTGGGTTAACATCAATTCAGCATCAGGGTAATCTTCTTTCAACAAGTCCAAACATAAATTGGAAAAATGCTTTTGCCTAAATAATTCATAGTTGGCAAAAAGTTTCTCTAAGTTCTTCGTATAATTGC
>JAFMKE010000067.1 GCA_017853115.1 Verrucomicrobiota bacterium | reverse complement strand
GTAGGTGCGGAAATGGTAAATGCTAATCGGAATAAAGACATTTCTACACAAGTGTGTTCAAACTGTCATCGTGAAGATCACCGAAAAGGTGCACATTATTGTTATAATTGCGGTGAGAACCTACGTTTCTGATGGAAAAGTTGAGAATTGATAAGTGGCTTTGGGCTGTTCGATTGTTTAAAACACGCACTGCCTCAACTAAGGCTTGTGAAGCGGGGCGGGTGAAACGAGGGGAAGATAAATTAAAAGCCTCATCCAAAGTAGTAGTTGGTGATCAACTTGTTGTGCGCATTAATCACATCAACCGTGTTATACAAATAGAAAATCTTATCGAAAAAAGAGTAGGGGCGGCAATTGCTCAAACTTGTTTTAAGGATTTGACTCCGCCGGAAGACTTGATCGTCCCAAAGGTGAAGTCTGCGTTTTTACTGCCTAATGCCTTCCGAGAAAAAGGAGCAGGTAGGCCAACGAAAAAGGAAAGAAGGGATATTGAAAAGTTCTCTGATTTCCGAGACTTTTTAGACGAAGAGTAAATAAAATAATAAAGTATGAAACATGCAATTGTGACTGGAGCAAACGCGGGAATTGGCTATGCAACCACAAAAGGGCTCCTTCAAGCTGGGTTTAAAGTTTCGATGTTTTGCCGAAACAGGATGAAGGCAGAAGAAGCTTTAAAAGAGCTTATTAAGGAGACAGGGAATGATGCTATCGATATATTTATTGTCGATTTTTCAAGTTTGAAAAGCATCGAAAAAACTGCCGCTGAATTCAAGGAAAAATACAATGCCTTAGATGTTTTAGTAAATAATGCCGGAGCTACTTTTGCTAGTTTTGAAAAAAGTGAAGATGATTTAGAAATGACGATGGCAGTTAACCATTTCGGCTATTTTGCCACTACTTTTCATCTGCTACCCTTGCTACAATCAGGCTCCAGAATCGTTAATGTGTCATCGAAAGCACATTATGGTGGTCAGATTGATTTGAATACAATCAATGAAGAAAAAGGCTATTTTGTTTTTAAGCAATACGAGATTTCTAAATTAGCTAATGTATTGTTTACGAAATATTTAGCTCGACAACTAGCAGAGAAAAATATAACAGTGAATTGCCTTCATCCCGGTGTAGTTAAAACAAAAATTGGGAATAAAGCAGGAAATAAACTATTCGGTTTCGTTTGGTCTTTGTTCTCAGCATTTGGCATTAATCCAGATAAAGGAGCAGAGACATCTATTTACCTCGCAAGCAGCGATAAGCTTGCTGATATTACAGGTATGTACTTCGACAAAAAAGTTGCTTACAAAGGTTCTGAGTTATCTCGAGATGAAGAATTGCAAGAGAAATTTTGGAAATGGAGTGAGTCGATGAGTGGTTTAGTTTACGCTTTTTAAAACAACTCAATTAATTCAATCTGTGTAAGCAGATGTTCTTTCTTTTCACTTATTTTATTGATTAATTAACTGTGCATTGTTCGATGATGCCGAATAATCCCTTATTTTTACATTATGAAGAAACCATTGATTTTAGTTACCAATGATGATGGTATAACGGCACCGGGAATACGATCTTTAGTGGAAGTCGCCAAGAAATTTGGGGAAGTTGTAGTAGTCGCTCCGGATAGTCCGCAAAGTGGAATGGGGCATGCCGTGACATTAACCAAGCCGCTGCGCCTGCATAAAACGGATATTTTTGAAGGAGTGGACTCTTACGAATGTAGCGGAACACCTGTGGATTGCGTAAAGATAGCCGTAGATAAAGTGCTTCATCGTAAACCGGATTTGTGTCTTTCAGGGGTGAATCATGGAAGTAATTCGTCGATTAATATCATTTATTCGGGTACTATGTCTGCTGCCGTAGAGGCGGCACTTGAAGGAATTCCATCCATAGGCTTTTCCCTTTGTGATTTTTCTTATGAAGCCGATTTTAGTGTAGCTCAATATGCAGCTGAGCAGATTGTTAAGCAAGTTCTTCACTATGGATTGGCGAATAATACCTTGTTAAACGTGAATGTCCCGAAAGTTAGTAAAGAGGAACTGAAAGGAATACGGATTTGTCGACAAGCGATGGCAAAATGGGAGGAGGAGTTTGATGAAAGACAGGATCCGCATGGCAGACATTATTTTTGGTTGACTGGCAAGTTTGTGAATAATGACAAAGGTGAGGATACAGATGAATGGGCGCTTGCCAATAATTTTATCTCGGTTGTCCCTGTTCAGTACGACTTAACTGCGCATCATGGAATTAATTACATTAATCAAAATTGGGATTTATGACCTCCAGAATGTATGTTCAAATGATTCTGGGATTGCTCTTGGGAATTGTATCGCCAGCGATTACTGCTTATCTCATCTATAAGTTTAAATACGATTACATCACTGTAGATATGCTAAAAATTAGTAAAGCCTTGTTGGTCCCTTTACTACAGTATGGAGCGCTTACCAATTTAGCTTGGTTTTTCTTGTTTAATTACCTAAGGAAAACATACATTCAGCGCGGTATTATTTTTGGAACCATCGTTATTGCATTTTACATCGTTTACGTAAAATTCTTTGGTCATTAATGAAGTATTATCTCATAGCTGGAGAAGCAAGTGGAGATTTGCATGGAGCAAATTTGATGCGTGCCATTCTGGCTAAGGACCCAGAGGCAGAGTTTCGCTTTTGGGGTGGCGATAAGATGGCTGAAATACCGGGCAGTACGCAAGTTGAGCACTATAAAAATACGGCGTTCATGGGCTTCGTGGAAGTTTTGAAGCATTTGCCGAAAATCTTTGGATTTATAAAAAAATGCAAAGCGGATATTTTAGCATTTCAACCGGATCGCTTGATTTGTATTGATTACCCGGGTTTTAATTTGCGTATTGTTCCCTTTGCAAAAGCCTTGGGAATTGTCACGGTGTACTATATCTCACCTCAGGTTTGGGCTTGGAAGGAATCACGTGTGAACAAGATTAAACAATATGTCGATCGCATGCTGGTTATCTTACCCTTTGAAAAGAGCTTTTATCAGAAACATAACTATAAGGTGGACTACGTCGGACATCCTTTGCTCGATGAAATTTCAGCTAATAATTATGAACCTGCACTTCAGGCTGATCGGCCAGTTATTGCTATTCTTCCTGGAAGTCGTCAACAGGAGATACAAAGCATTTTGCCTACCTTTCTCTCAGTAGTTCCTAAGTTTCCCGAATACCAGTTTGTGCTTGCCGGTTTAAATCACATCAATGACGATTTATACAACAATTTGCTCAGAAATACCTCCGTTAGTTTGGTTAAAGGTAAAACCTACGAACTTTTGAATCAGGCTGAAGCAGCCTTAGTTGCTAGTGGAACGGCTACATTGGAAACGGCTTTATTCAAAGTTCCTATGCTGGTAGCTTACAAAGGGAATTTCCTATCATATCATTTAGGCAAGCTTTTGGTTAAGGTGCCTTACATTTCCTTGGTTAATCTGATTGCTGACAGGGAGCTTGTTAGGGAGTTTATTCAAAATGATTTAAACTCGGACAACATAGAAAGCGAGCTACGTCGAATCTTGGAACCTCAAACCAGCATGGCTATGCGAGAGGCCTATGAGGATATTATTCAATTACTTGGTCAGTCGGGAGCCTCAGCAAAGGCAGCCGATCTAATTATAAATCACTCCACATGAAAATATTTTGTATTGGTAGAAATTACGCTTTACATGCTCAAGAGCTGAATAATGAAATCCCTGAAAAGCCCTTGGTTTTTATGAAACCACCAACGGCATTGTTAAAAGGAGATAAACCATTTTATTATCCCGAATTTTCAAAGAATATCCATTTTGAAGGAGAGTTGGTAGTTCGAATTTGTAAAAATGGCAAGCACATTCAAGAAAAGTTTGCTAAAAACTATTACGATCAAGTTACTTTGGGGCTTGATTTAACGGCGCGGGATTTGCAAAATGAACTGAAAAGTAAAGGTCATCCTTGGGAGATAGCTAAAGGCTTTGATGGTAGCGCGGTAATAGGAAGTTTTGTGCCCTTAGCTGGTGATTTGTCTGATATATCTTTTACCATTCGAAAGAATAATGAAATTGTACAAAATGGCTATTGCCAAGATATGCTTTTCTCAATAGATTACTTGATTCACTACATTTCGCAGTTCTTCATGCTGCAAACGGGTGATTTAATATATACAGGTACGCCGGCGGGAGTTGGTCCCATTGAAATCGGGGATGTATTTGAAGGTTTCCTCCAAGAAAAAAGACTGTTTCGCACGCAAATTAAGTAAACATTGTAATACCTTTGCATAGATTTATTTACTAAAAAATAAGAAAACTATGCCATATTTGTTTACCTCTGAATCTGTATCCGAAGGACATCCCGACAAAGTTGCTGACCAAATCTCTGATGCGCTAATTGATAACTTTTTAGCCTTTGATAGAAATTCTAAAGTTGCTTGTGAAACGCTGGTTACAACTGGTCAAGTCATACTCGCAGGGGAGGTGAAATCAACAGCTTATTTGGACGTTCAAGATATTGCACGAAAGGTGATAGAGAAAATTGGATATACCAAGAGTGAATACATGTTTGAGGCCCAAAGTTGTGGAGTCTTGAGTGCTATTCACGAGCAAAGTCCAGATATTAACCAAGGTGTAGATCGATCAAATCCTGAAGAACAAGGTGCAGGTGATCAAGGTATGATGTTTGGTTATGCTACCAATGAAACAGAGAACTATATGCCTTTAGCGCTTGATCTGTCACACAAAATATTAATTGAGCTAGCGGCCCTTAGACGCGAGAATATGGAAATAAGCTATCTGCGTCCAGATGCCAAGAGTCAAGTTACTTTAGAGTATAGCGATGATAATCAACCATCGCGCATTGAGGCTATTGTAATTTCTACGCAACACGATGATTTCATCAAAGCGAACTCGGATAGCGCTGCGGATAGAGCTGCCGCGAATAAGGTAATGTTGGCTAAAATTAAGCAAGATTTAGTGGGTATTTTGATTCCGCGAGTGAAAGCTAAATTTCCTAAATACGCGCATTTGTTTAACGATGATATTAAATACCATATTAATCCAACTGGCGTTTTTGTGATTGGTGGTCCACATGGCGATACGGGATTAACGGGTAGAAAAATCATTGTTGATACTTATGGGGGTAAAGGAGCGCATGGCGGTGGAGCATTTAGTGGTAAAGACCCAAGTAAAGTGGACCGAAGTGCAGCCTATGCGACGCGTCATATTGCAAAGAATTTAGTTGCTGCTGGTCTATGTGATGAGGTATTGGTTCAAGTAAGTTATGCAATTGGTGTAGCTGAACCTACGTCAATTCACGTGGAAACTTATGGTACAGCAAAAGTTGATATGACAGACGGTGAGATCAGTAGAGTAGTTGAAAAAATCTTTGATATGCGCCCTTACTTCATCGAACAGCGATTGAAACTGCGAAGCCCGATGTATAGCGAGACTGCTGCATATGGACACATGGGGAGAAAATATGAAACCGTGAAGAAAACGTTTAAATCGCCTGATGGAAAAGAAGTAAGTTTAGATGTGGAATTGTTTACCTGGGAAAAGTTAGACTTCGTAGATAAGGTTAAGGACGCCTTTAAATTGTAAGTTAAATTCAAAAATAATAGAAGCCCATTGAATAGTGAATCAATGGGCTTTTTTGATTATTTATTTTGGGCTAGTTCTTTCAGTCGGAGAATATCTAAACTAAAACTGATGCGCTGGGTCCAATCTCTAGAGCCAATGTTAAATATCGTTTGTTGGTTTTGTTTGATGTTGTTTGTACTTACAACGGGTAAATGAAATCCAACAAGCTGATTGAAAAAGAAAATGGATGTTCCAGCTTCGCCATATAAAGCGGCTTTCACGTATTGGTTTTTAACCACAGCGCTGTTGGCAAAGATTTGAAAGTTGAGCCATTTTTTAACTCGAACTGGAATGGATAAGTCACTCTTTAAATTAACAGCAGCCATAAAATTGTTAGTATTGCCTATACTAGTGGGTGAGTAAAAACCGCCTTCGGAACTAGCCACTTGCTTGCGAAGAAAATTATCCTGCGCGTTACGATCCAGGTACCAATCATCAAAGCCATAATCTTTTTGCAACCAGTAGATCCCCGTATTGCTTAATCCGCTTAACTGAAAAATTGGTAAAGGCGGGTTGATGTTGCTAGGCAAACTATTGTTAAAAAGAAAACTTCCCACAAAAGTTTTAAGGACCGCGCTATTTCCAGGACTGGACTCAAAAGGAAATGTGAACCGATTAGTCCATTTAACCAAGCCGTAGTTTCGGTTGAATTGAAAATCAAAATCACTTTGTGCAGTAAATTTTTCATCTTCAATGGAGTAGCCAAAGTCGATATTATGAAAATTGAAATTTTGTGTTTGACGTCCGTTCAATAAGTATTCCTGCCAAGCATAGGTGCTTTTTATTCCAAAGCGTATGCTTCCTTTCATTTTTATGTTTGGAGTTAGATGAATGCTTGGTTTGATCGTGTTATAGCTGAGGTCTTCAGGGAATAAGAGGTAAGAAAAACGACGAGCTTGTAGACCAATTGTCCATTGTTCTATTCGTGGTGTTCCAAAGAAATAAGAAGCATCCATAAATCCTGTAAGATTGCCACTCCCCATTCCGTACATCGGGGAAATGAGCACTTGGTAATGTTCATCTCTCTCTATTCCAAACAATACCCCTAGTTGAGTTTTGTCGTAATTGTTCCATGCGATGCTAGGTAAGATCCAAAATGGCTTTTCATTTCCTTTTTTGATTAAAGGAATTTTAACTTTCTCAAAGCTATTGGATAGGAGTGTATTCGGAAATGTAGTTAACTTTGTAGTATCACTAGTGGTGGATGAATACGGTGCCGAAGTTTGCCCTTTTATATTCAATAAAGTTATGCACAACACGAATGCCGTAGCCATCGTTTTTATCTGGAATGAAGTGAACTTTTTCAACAGACTTAAAGGTATATACTATTATTGATTGTATTGTTTTTTGAGTAAAAAACTTTACCTTAAATGAACAAAGGCAAAGCAAATGCAAGATAAAGAATTTGGTGATAATCTTAGAGACTCTAATGAGCTGGTGAGGCGCTATGAACACGCGGAATCTGCCAATGAATCGAGCTATTTTGATGAATCCGAACTTGAACTAATTATTGATTATTACCTGGATCAAGATAAGTTAGTGCAGGCTTTGAAGGCAGCTGATTTAGGTTTGGACTTATTTAAATTTACGGCAACCTTTTATCAAAAGCGGGCTGAGATCTTGCTCGAGTTGAATCGTCTGGATGAAGCCTTGGAAAGTTTGGAGACCGCAGCGACATTCTCTCCAAAAGAGACCAGTATTTTCTTGCTAAAGGCTGATGTCCATACTTTACAAGGTGACTATTTAAAGGCAATCGAATTAGTTAATCAAGCGCTTGAAGATGCAGATGAAAACGATAAGATCGACCTGTATTTGGAATTAGCGGATGTATACGAGGAGTGGGGGAAGTATTATGAAGTTATCGAGCAGCTGCAAAAGTGCTTAAGCTTAGATCCGTATAACGAGGAAGCATTGAATCGAATGTGGTTCAGTACGGAATTAACAGAGAAATATGCCGAAAGTGCGGCGTTTCATTCCCAGTTAGTGGAAAAACATCCTTATAATGCAACGGCTTGGTACAATCTAGCTCATGCTTACAATGGTTTAGATAAAGCAGAGAAAGCGCTGGAAGCATTTGAGTTTGTGGTGGCAATTGATGAAGAATACGACTTAGCCTATATTGATATGGGTGATCTTTTTTACAAGCAAGAGAATTACGATCGCGCTATCGATATGTACACCGAAGCGATAGAAAAAGGCAGTGCGAAAAAAGAAATTTATTATCAGATTGCCAAGGCATATCAGCACCTTAATAAAAATGTCAAGGCTCGAGAATATCTCAAAAAGAGCATTAATATTGACCCATATTATGCCAAAGCTTTTCATCGACTAGGGTTAAATTATTTAGAAAGCAATTTGTCGAAGAATGCAATTTCACCTTTAGAAAGAGCTGTGAAGATTGACAATAAAAACTATGAATACTTAAACAGTTTGGCAGCGGCTTACTTTTTAAACAAAAAAGAAGAAGAAGCGCTGAATTGTTATTACAAAATGCTTGAGATTAATGAAGCAGATAAGCGTATCTACCTAAACATAGTAAGTATTTTATATGAACAGGGAAGAGTAGGTGATGCTATTGAAACCATCGAACAATCACTTGAACTTTTCGAAGATCATGCCGATATGCTCTATGTTAAGACGGCTTTTTTATATGAACTTGGTAAGAAAACGGAGATGTTTGATACCTTGCTTGCAGCCTTGGAACAAAATGCGGAAGGTTATGAGCAACTTTTTGACTTGTTGCCTGAAATGCAAAATGACCATGCAGTGATGGCCTTGATCGAAACATACACCAAGAATTAAGTGCCGACAGCATATCACTCAGTTATTACTAAGTGATTTCAGTATATCTTTGTGAAATGAAAGAAAGATTTTTTCTAGTACTCAAAGGTATGGCCATGGGAATGGCTGAAGTCGTTCCGGGAGTCTCCGGAGGAACGATAGCCTTTATTACTGGTATTTATGAAGAGTTGTTAAACACCATAAAAGGAGTCACCCCTGGCAAACTATTGATTTGGAAAGAAGAGGGGCTTAAAGCATTCTGGCAGTCAATTAACGGTAATTTTATTCTTTTTCTACTTATTGGTATGGCGACGGGTTTAGTCCTGGGGGTTTTTACGATTGCTAAAGTGCTTAATACCTATCCAGTTTTGGTGTGGTCATTCTTTTTCGGTCTTATACTAGCTTCTGTGTTGTACGTTGGAAGACAAATCAAAAAGTGGGGGATAGTTGAAGTTGCATTGCTTGTCTTCAGCGCAGGGTTTTCATACTACATAACGATAGCAGCACCTAGTCAAGGTCCACAAGAATTGTGGTTTGTTTTTATCTCAGGATTTATAGCTATATGTGCCTTGATGTTGCCTGGAGTTTCGGGCAGTTTTCTACTACTATTACTCGGCATGTATCAATATATAGTAACAGACAATGTAAAAGCCTTGTTGAGTGATTTTAACACAAGCTCTTTAACAGTTGTGATAGTATTTGGCTTAGGCTGTCTGGCTGGATTATTAAGTTTTTCAAGGGTCTTATCGTGGACTTTTAAGAAGTTTGAATACCCAACACTAGCCGCATTAACTGGGTTTTTGCTAGGTTCTTTAAATAAAGTTTGGCCTTGGAAACATGTAGAGCAGATTTATGTGAAGCATTTAGGAGAAATTGATGAAGAGGTCGTTGTAATAGTGGAAAAAAGCGTTATGCCTGCACAGCATGATTCCTTCATCCGTGAAGGTGCAAATATCATTGCATACGAAGCAGCTGACAATTACTTGATTGGAGCGCTTATGATGATGATGGTTGGATTTCTTTTGTTATGGGGAATGGAGCGTTTTGGGTCGAAAAAAGAGGCTTAATTGGCTAAGATTTATACATATGGATTAATAGGTAAAAAGCTCGATCATTCTTTTTCGCCAGCTTATTTCAATAGGAAGTTTGAAAAAGAAGGACTTTCCTCTTGTCGATATGAATTGTTTCCCTTAGCCGAAATACAAGACTTTTTAGCCTTAGTTAAAGCACGCGATTTAGATGGTCTAAACGTAACGATTCCCTATAAACAAGCGATTGTTCCATTCTTAGATGAGTTAAGCGAAGACGCTAAAGCAATCGGCGCAGTGAATTGTATAGCATTTAAGGGCGATAAATTTATTGGTCACAATACCGATGTAATTGGTTTTGAGCAGTCATTGACGCCGCTGCTTCATGGGCAAACAAATCAATCTGCCTTGGTTTTAGGAACAGGAGGGGCATCGAATGCTATCGCTTTTGTTTTAAATAAGCTGAACATTCCCTACAAATTGGTTTCAAGAAATCCTAAGACGGATTCGCTTAGTTATGCTGAAGCGGAAAAGCTATTGCGAGATTATTCCTTAATTATTAATACAACACCTGTTGGTACTTATCCCAATATGCAGGATTGCCCTCTGAATTCATTGGAGGGAATTGGCAAGAATCACTTGGTTTATGACCTTATTTATAATCCAACTATCACGAGTTTATTAGAACAATCATCTGCGCTGGGCGCACGAACGAAGAACGGCCAAGAAATGCTCGAAATTCAAGCGGAAGAAAGTTGGAATATCTGGCATACAACCTGACAG
>JAFMKE010000006.1 GCA_017853115.1 Verrucomicrobiota bacterium | reverse complement strand
TACCTTTTCTTTAAATGAAAAAAGTTTTTAATTACCAATGGAATATCTATATTCAAAGCATTAATTAATCACTTAAAACTTATCCAAATGAAAAAATTAACGTTAGTACTTGGCATCGCTGGATTGTTTGCTTTAAGTTCTTGTTCAACCAGCTACTCTTGCGATTGCGGGTTCGGTGCAGTAGTTGAATATGAAGATCTAAGTAAAGATCAAGCTGATGTATTAGAAAGCACTTGTACGCTTGCTGGATGTGATTGGAGTAAAAACTAATTAATCACCAATTAGATAGAAAAGGGATGCACAATGCATCCCTTTTTTTGTCTAAAAACTTCTGAATAAAACTATTTTTATATCTTTGACTCACATTTATAAACTCAATAAAAATAAGTCGAAATGAAAAAATTAATGTTAGTATTAAGTGTTGGCATGTTATTATCTGTAGGTCTTAGTTCATGCAGCAAGTGTGGATCTTGCTCTGACCAATCAGGATTATTCTATGATGGAGAATGGTGTAAAGGTAACGCCATCGAAGATGCCTTATATGAAGCAGCTAAAGCAGAATGTGAGGCTAATGGTGGCACATTTGGTAAATAAGAATCCTATTTAAAAGTTAGAGAGGGGAACCTAAAGGTTCCCCTTTTTTTTATCCAAAAGCTTGTCTTTAGTTTATATCTTTGTCTGGCATGAAAAACATCCGAAACTTTTGCATTATCGCCCACATTGATCACGGTAAAAGTACCTTGGCAGACAGACTACTCGATGCTACGAAAACCATTACCGATAGAGAGAAGCAAGCGCAGGTCTTGGATGATATGGACATTGAACGTGAACGTGGGATTACAATCAAAAGTCATGCAATTCAGATGAATTACTTGCACACGGATGGAGCGAAGTACACGCTGAATCTCATTGACACGCCGGGCCACGTTGATTTTTCCTATGAAGTATCTCGAAGCATAGCTGCTTGTGAAGGAGCCTTGCTTTTAGTCGATGCTGCTCAAGGTATTCAAGCACAAACAATTTCCAACCTATACCTCGCTTTAGAAAATGATTTAGAAATCATTCCGGTGATTAATAAGGTAGATATGCCTGGGGCAATGATAGAAGAAACAGCTGATCAAATCATGGATTTAATTGGCTGTGATCGGGAGAGTATCATTGAAGCAAGCGGTAAAACAGGACTCGGTGTTGACAATATACTCACTGCAGTAATTAATCGCGTACCCGCGCCTGAAGGCAATGAAGATGAGTCATTGCAAGCCATGATTTTTGACTCCGTTTTTAATGCTTACCGTGGAGTAATCGCTTACTTTAGAATTTATAATGGCAGAATTACCAAAGGCCAAAAAATCAAATTTGTTGCGACAGGTAATGATTACTTTGCAGATGAAATAGGTATACTTAAACTAAAACCCGAGCCCAAAGAACAATTGTGTGCAGGCGATGTGGGCTATGTAATAACGGGCATAAAATCGTCGAAAGAAGTAAAAGTTGGGGACACTATTACCGATGCCGCTACCCCAACTAAAAATATGGTAAAGGGCTTCGAAGATGTTAAGCCCATGGTATTCGCGGGGATATATCCTATCGATTCTGACGACTATGAGGATTTAAGAGATGCACTAGAAAAGCTTCAGTTGAATGATGCCTCATTGGTATACGAACCTGAAACTTCGATTGCCCTCGGTTTTGGATTTCGTTGCGGCTTCCTAGGTATGTTGCATTTGGAAATAATCACCGAGCGCTTGGAAAGAGAGTTCGACCAATCAGTAATAACAACAACACCTCAAGTTACCTATCACTTGTATACCAAAAAAGGTGATATGACCTTGCTACACAATCCGTCCGATCTGCCTGACCCAACTGCCGTTGATCGCATCGAAGAACCCTATATTAATGCACAAATTATCTCGCTTCCAGAATACATAGGCAGCATTATGAGCCTCTGCATGGAGAAACGAGGTATCTTAAAAAATCAGGTTTACTTGTCTACATCAAGAGTAGAATTAACATTCGAAATGCCTTTAGCTGAAATTGTCTTCGATTTTTATGATCGTTTGAAATCAATTTCAAAGGGTTACGCTTCCTTCGATTATCATATGATAGGCTACCAAGCTGGGGATATGGTTCGTGTGGACATTAAGCTAAATGGAGACAACGTTGATGCATTTTCCGCAATGATTCATCGGGATAAAGCCTACGATTTCGGAAGAAGACTTTGCGAAAAACTCAAAGATCTTATCCCAAAACAACAATTTGTAATTGCCATTCAAGCAGCTATTGGAATGAAAATTATAGCAAGAGAAACTATCTCTGCTATGCGAAAGGATGTTACGGCAAAATGTTATGGAGGAGATATCACCCGAAAGAGAAAACTCCTTGAGAAACAGAAAAAAGGTAAAAAACGAATGAGGCAATTCGGTAAAGTAGAAGTACCTCAGCAAGCCTTCCTTGCTGTACTTAAACTGAACGATTAAAGGCTGAAGGCTGTTTCTAAACCAACAGGGTCTTTCAATCATGCAATTAAACTATAAAGTATTTGGAGAAGGCGAACCATTAATTATTCTACATGGCCTTTTAGGCTCATTGGATAACTGGCAAACCCTTGCGAAGCAATACGCTGAACATTTTACAGTTTTTATCATCGACCTAAGAAATCACGGAAAATCGCCACATAGTGATGAATTTTCCTATAACCTGATGGTTGAGGATTTATTAAACTTTTGTAACGAAAACTTTATATACCGTTGCCACCTACTTGGGCATAGCATGGGTGGGAAAGTTGCCATGCAGTTTGCCCTCAGTCATGGTGACTATATAGAAAAGCTAATTGTTGCGGACATTGCTCCTGTCACTTACGATCCCGGCCACAATGCAATATTTGAAGCCTTACGGAGTATTGACCTTAAAACTGTACAACAAAGAAAGGAAGTGGATGATATCCTCGCCCAATCTATTCCTCAATTTGGTGTACGTCAGTTTCTTATGAAAGGCTTAACTCGTGATGAGCATAATGCCTTTATCTGGAAGTTTAACCTCGATTCACTTTGGAAGAATTACACTAAGATTCTAGGCACTTTTCAAACGGAAGATAATTTTGACGGAGAAACGCTCTTCATTTATGGCGATCAATCAGACTACATACAAGAAGCTTATTTCCCGATTATTGACAAATACTTCGTAAACAACGAAAAAGTAGTTATTCAAGGCGCCGGCCATTGGCTGCATGCTGAGAATCCCAAAGAATTTTTAGGGAAAACGCTTTCTTTCCTGCTTGCTTAATCCAAAACCAAAGCCTGATTACTTTGAATGAGATTCAAGGTTTTCGTCTTAATCAGTTGAGAAGCATCCATAACCATTTGCACGTCACTCGGAAAGGGTATCGCCTGACCGCCAATGATCGCCTTAGATTCCTTGCTCAAGGCTTTTGGATCCCCCTGAAAAGAAGCAAAGAAATTTTTGAAAACTAAGTTTTCCTGAAAAGGGAAACGCTGAAATACTTGACCATTAGCTTTGGAATATTTCACTTCTCCACCCAATTGACCCACTTTCGTCTGCTCTGATTTATAAACGGTGGCTTTGATAGTCTTAAACTTCGGCTCTTTGATATCATTACCTAAACTATCTTTAGCAACATTCCCATTGGCATCCAAAACATACTGAAATCCGTCTTCAACTTGCTTCTGATCAAGATGGGAAGTATTATTCACTTGCTCAGGTCCAATATTGACCTGGAATATTGCTACATCGATAAAATAATCATAGTCGGAACGAGCAGCAGCATCAAGATAGTAGCTTGTCCAAAGTCCATTGAGGCTTTGCTCATCATATTGCATAAGGTTAGCAAAAAACTCTTGAGGAATAATCATAGGACTTGTATTACCATAACGAACCAAAATATGATTTTGCCCCATCTGAAAGGCCTCGTCCATTTTTTGATCAACATCTTGATACATGCCATAGTACTCCTTCACTTTTTGGAAATAAGTGAAGGCCTCCCGCGCGGAAAATTTCGTGTTTTGTGAGAGAAGCTCCACTCCTTTGGCATAAAGAAAAGCCGCAGCCTTTTGTTTGGCATCTACCAATGCTTCATTCACATCGATTAGCTCAATGTCTGCATAACGATGCTCCTTTTTTAAGTATAGCGGCAAGACCGGTTTAATGGCCCGCTGATATGCATCAATTTCAGCATACAGCGCATGAATCTCAACCCAAGAATCAGGACTTCCATCGAGTTTTAAAAACTCTATCCGATCAAGAATCTGTACTTTCTCAATATTAAAGGCCGTCTCCAAAGCTAGGATATGTTTATCTGCCTTGTTTGGATTTTTTCTGAGTTTCTCGACAGCAAATCGGATGGCGGCATCGTAATTACCTCTTTTTAAATAGTAATTTGCTCCAACACATCCTCCGAGAAACAAACTACCCGCTACAATTAGGCTAAAAAATAAAGATCTCATAGGCTGACTTTCTATTAACTCATCGAAAAATAATGCCAAAGTTAACACAGAAGTAAATAATGATTTGTAAAGATTAATTAGGTATACTTTCGATCAAGCACCTCTTTCAAGATAACGGCTTGCTTCCAATCAACTTCTTCCAAGTTCATTTCGAATACACTTCCCTCCGATTCTGCAATGTCAGTAACAGGGACGGAACGATGTGCCTCGTCCACACGATGCGAATGATCATGATAATCATTGTGGTCGATTAATTGTTTTTTAGCTTGAATGTTTGTGTGATTCACCTGTTGCCAATCCAAGGTCTTCGCTTTAGACTTAGCACTTGATTTTACTGGCGCTTTCGCCTCTTGACGAACAGGCGGCACTACTGATTTTTCCTTCTTTTTATTGGCACTTTCGACCTCCTTGACAAATTCTTTGAAAATATCATCAATAGATTGTGGCTGCTTGCTTGACTGCTGAGAACGTGGTCTATTCGTAGACGGTGCGGGACTTTTCTTCTTGTCACCTCCGCTTTGAGACAGGTAACGAACTGCGTAGAAAATAATTCCCAATATGATAAAGACTAATTTGACGCTCATAGATAGAATCCGGATTCAATATCGAAATTACAAGAATTATTCTTAGGAAATAAATAAAAGTCGGGTTCACTGCTTAAACACAACGAATTTATGCCAAGAATATCTCTAACATACCAGGTGATTCTATCTTGGACGAATACCTAAAGAAACTTATCTTTGTCTTTCGCCTAAAATCTAAATTTTGAGATTAAGCACATTAGAAATTAAAGGCTTTAAAAGCTTTGCGGATAAAACCATCCTGCACTTTAACGATAACATAACAGGTATCGTTGGGCCGAATGGTTGCGGGAAAAGTAATGTTGTCGATTCTATACGTTGGGTGTTGGGTGAACAAAAAACGAGTATGCTCCGTCTCGAAAAAATGGACAATCTAATTTTTAATGGGACCAAGAATAGAAAAGCCAGTGGTTTAGCCGAAGTTTCTCTCACCTTTGAAAATACAAAAAACATCATAGCAACCGAGTTTAAGACGGTTACGATTACCCGCCGCTTGTACCGCAATGGCGACAGTGAATACCGACTCAATGATGTCCCTTGCCGATTAAAAGATATTACCAATTTATTCCTAGATACGGGTGTAAGCGCCGATTCTTATGCCATCATCGAGTTAGGTATGGTTGATGAGATTTTAAACGATCGCGAAAATTCAAGGCGAAGATTGTTTGAACAAGCATCGGGAATTTCCAAATACAAAAAGCGCAAGCGAGAAACGCTGCTTAAACTAAAAGGAACAGAAGGCGATTTAGAGCGTGTTGAGGATTTACTGTACGAAATAGAAAACAATTTAAAGAGTCTTGAATCGCAAGCGAGAAAAACTAAGCGCTATTATACGCTTAAAGAGGAGTACAAAATACTCTCTGTAGAACTTGCTAAACAATTTTTAGCGAAATACAAAGAAAAATACAAGGAACTCGACAAGCTTCAACAAGAAGAAAATGATAAAAACCTTAAACTCGAGTCGGAGCTAAAGGAACAAGAAGCCAGATTGGAAAAGAGTAAACTAGACAATCTTGAAAAAGAAAAATCGCTGGGTTCAGTGCAGAAAAAACTCAATGCGCTGATTGGGGGCGTGAGTAGTCAAGAAAATGACAGAAATGTACTGAAGGAAAAGCTTCGATTTGAAGGAGAAAAAAATCAAACAGCACAAGAGCAGATTTTAACACTGAAACACAAAAAAATCGAGCTTGAAGAATCTAAAAAGCAATTAAATACACAGGTAAGCGAACAGGAAAAAATAACAAGTACCAAGCAGCTGGAACTAGAAACACAAAAAACTACCCTAGATAAGATAAGAGCCGAGCATCAGACGCTCAAAATAGATTTAGATAAAGACAAACAAGATTTTCAGGATATTGAGCGACGTTTCTACGAGATAGAAAAACAATCGGCTATTAACCAATCAAGTTTGGAAAAATATGAAAAGGATCTCTTTGTTTTTCAAGAAGAAAGCCAAACAAAAGAAGAAGAACGGAAAAGCTTGAAAACAGCTTATGCACTGCTTGAAAAGGAAAAAAAGCAGTTTGAACTAGGTCTTGAAAAACTGCTCGTTGCGGAAAAGAAACTTCAAGAAGAAAAAGAAGAAACGGAAAAGCAGGTAAACCAAACCAAAGATGAACTGAATAGGAAAAATAGGATTTTAGATGCTAAACAAAATGAATATAACCTAACAAAAAGTTTAGTTGATAACCTAGAGGGATTTCCCGAATCCATTAAATTCCTGAAAAAAAATGCTTCCTGGACAAAAAATGCTTTACTACTCTCTGACATCATCTATTGCGATGAAAAGTATAGAATTCCTATCGAAAACTATTTGGAATCCTATCTAAGCTATTATGTTGTTCAAAACATAGATGAAGCTATCCGTGCAGTCAACTTACTTAATGATGCGGCGAAGGGTCGAGCTAACTTTTTCATCCTGGATGAATTCAGGCATTTTAAGGCTTCCCAGCCGATAATTCATAATGATGTTAAACCCGCATTAGAAGTCATTGAAATTGATGAAAAATACAAGGAACTCGTAGCGTTTTTATTGGACAAAACTTACTTTATCAATCAAGAAGAACAAGCGGAAGAACTCATCCGAGATAAACAGTTTAAAGCGGTGAATCTTTTAAGTACCAGCGGCAAATACATCAAGCATGATTTTTCTATTTCAGGCGGTGCAGTTGGACTGTTTGAAGGAAAACGCATAGGAAGAGCCAAGAATCTGGAAAAGCTGCAGAAAGAAGTGAAGAAGTATGAAAAGGAAACTGCTTCTTTACAAAAATCATTATTGATTTACCAGGACAAACTGGATAGCCTGGCTGAACGCACCCAAAGTGAAGAAATTGAGGCACAAAAGAGGTTGCTCAATGAGAAGAATATGAAGTTTACTTCACTTCAAACCCAAGTGGAGAACCTCGAAAACTTTTTTAACAATAATGTTCAAAAAAGTAAAACTGTCATGGAGGCCATTGACAAAATCAAGCAACAGAATGTAGATATGGCCGCCGAACAAGGTATACTCGGAAAGCGACGGGAAGAATTACGTAGTTTGGTTTCAGAAGCAGATACTCATTTTGTCGAATTAACGGACAAACTCAACCAAAATAGTAATACCTATAATCAAAACAATATCTTGTATCACCAAGAGTTGAGTA
Organism: Verrucomicrobiota bacterium; assembly: GCA_017853115.1. GTDB lineage: Bacteria > Bacteroidota > Bacteroidia > Chitinophagales > UBA8649 > JAFMKE01. The sequence goes on along the minus strand of JAFMKE010000006.1, from coordinate 29,189 downwards.
AGCTGCAAAACATTCAACAATCATTAAGCTTTGCTGAGAAAGAGCACAGTAAGGTCGAAGAAGATCAAGAAAGGAATTCCCATTTGCTCAATTCAACCGCGCAAGCAAGTAAAGATATCACAGCACAATTGAAAAAATTGGAAAGTGCTTTACTGTCAGGATACAAGGATAAAGAAAAGATTGAAAAAGAAGTTGAAACTGTTGAACAGGCTTATTATGACAGCCGAGCTGCAATCAATGAGTTAGAGGCTACGATTAAAGACACTTCTTTCAAAAAGCAACAGATACAGCAGCAATTAGACAAGTTGAAAGATCAATTCACTGACTTGAAAATTGAGTTAAATTCACTTCGAGAACGATTAGCTGTGGAGTTCAAAATTGATGTAAATGATATCATCAATGAAGATTTATCCGAGGCTTTGGCTCAGGAAGATTTACAAGAGAAAGTAAGTAGGATTAAAGATCGAATCGACAACTTTGGCGAGATCAATCCAATGGCGGTCGAAGCTTATGATGAAATGAAAACTCGCTATGATTTCATCACGAGTCAAAAGAAAGATTTAACGGATGCTAAAGAGAGTTTACTGACCACCATTAAGGAAATTGAAGACACTGCCAAAACCTTGTTTATGGTAGCTTTCAATGAGGTCAGAGAGAACTTCCAGAAGGTCTTCCGAACCTTGTTTACGGAGGATGATAAATGCGATTTAATTCTACTCGACGAAGACAATCCTTTAGAAAGTAAGATTGATATTATTGCGAAACCTAAAGGAAAGCGACCTCAAATTATCGATCAGCTATCCGGAGGAGAAAAGACCTTAACAGCAACTGCATTGTTGTTTTCTCTCTATCTTTTAAAACCAGCTCCTTTCTGTATTTTCGATGAGGTTGACGCGCCACTTGATGATACGAATATTGATAAATTCAACAATATCATTCAACAATTTTCTAAGGATTCACAATTCATTATTGTAACACACAACAAGCAAACCATGAGTCATGTAGATGTGATTTACGGCGTAACTATGCAAGAACAAGGAGTTAGTAAGGTTGTTCCTGTAGATTTTCGAGAATTAAAAGACTAACATTATCAAAGGTACTTAACCTAATTAACCCCTATTTCTGCATCTTTAATATAGGAATAGACTTGTCTTGGATCTGTAAGAAAAGTACACCGTCCTGTGAAACATTATCTAAGGAAAGCTCATTAACATTGCCATATAAAACACCACTTTTAACAATTCTTCCACTTATATCTATCAATTTGTATGGTATATCATCTAAAGAGTGGCTTGCGGATATAATCAAGAGGTCTCTTACCGGATTTGGATAAAAAGTTAGCTGTATATTCTCAATCCAAAATGTACTTGTACCAATTGAGTTAACTGAAACACAATCACTAGTATCAATACAAGAACCATTATCCACAATAACAGCATAGCTTTCATTTGATGGAGCTTCAAAAACTCGCGACGTTTCGCCTGAAACAATTTCACCAGAAGTACAATTTAACCATTGATAACTTGCCTCAAAATCCAAGGACTCCAATACATTCCCTTCCTTATTAATATGGAGTATAACTGGGTTGACTTCAAGAAAAATAGTTATAATACTATCACAGCCTTGAACAGAATTATAAGACTCCACGTACACGCCTGAAGTGTTATAAGTTATCCCGCCACTTGAAGTGAATATATCACAAACCTCAGGGTAAATTGTCTCAAGCTCCGATTGACCTATATTTAAGTCAATTTGTACAATACTATCACAACCATACTGAGAAGCTAAAGTGTCATATATTGTTTGCGAAGTAGTATATAAAGTGCCTGATGAAGAAACAAATTCATCACAAACTGCTATACTTATTTGATCCAATGTTGGATTTAAAATAGTTACCTCGAAATTAACTATGCTATCACAACCAAAAATAGTTGATAAAGTATCAGAATACATTGCATTAGAAGTAAAAACATCACCAGAATTGGATGTATAACTTTCGCATGCAACTACTTCAACATCATTAATTTCAGACTGATTAACTGTTAGGAAAAAAGTGACAGAGCTATCACAACCCGCAGATGTGGTTAAAACTTCCGTGAAAATTGAACTAGAATTATATCCAAACCCTAAAGGTGATACGAAAGTATCACAAACGGTAATATAATTATTGACATTTTCATTATAATTTACAGTTAAATCGATATTTATAATACTATCGCAGCCGTTAGAAGTTGTCAAAGTATCCGAAAAAATTGAGCTCGTGGTGTACCAATCTCCTGCTGGAGAAAAGTAGTAATCACAGGCGGTTACACTTAATGATTGAAAAGTACTTTGGTTAATCGTTAAATCAACATATACCAAACTATCACAATTACTATTCGTAATCAATGTATCATAAAATATTGTACTTGTGGTATAGATATTGCCATTGGAGGAAGTGTAAACATCACAATGCGTCTCAACTATACTATCCAAAGTGCTGTAATTGACCACTAGATTAGTTTCCAGAATACTATCACAGCCCTGCGCTGTCTGTAAGGTGTCAAAATAAATGCCTGAAGTATAATACGTTGGGCCATTTAAACCTGTTGAATATTCATCACAGGCAATTATGTTTTGGGAAGTAAATTCACTTACATTAATAGTAACATCAAAATAAACTAAACTATCACATGAATTAACAGATTGAAGCATTTCCCCATAAAATGTATCAGTGGTAAACGTAATTCCCAAGGGGGTTGTAAATTCATCACATTGAGTTATGGCAACTGTATCAACAGAACTTGAATTAACTGTCAAGTCAATGTACTTAACATTTGTACAACCCGTTGCATAAAACGTAGTGTCGTAGAAAGTAGTTGAATTAAAATAAACCGTCCCTGAGGGTGATACAAATGAATCACAAGCCGCCGCTACAATAGTGTCAAAGGTAGAATAATTAACCACTAAATTATATTTAACAATACTATCACAAGCATTGACAGACTGCAGAGAATCATAAATCGATTGACTAAAATCATAACTCATGCCATTAGCAAAAACTAATGAATCACAAACTATAGTATCTATTTCTGTTAAGTAAACAGGATTTACTATTGCTTCTATTTCAGTGCGATCCGGATTGATACAAACATTGGAAGAAGAATACTCGAATAAAACCCTAGAAATATTCGAAACCAGAGGAAAAGAACTAACATTGTATGGTGACGTTGTAGTTAAAAGACCGGGAAAAGCAATTCTCTTTAGAGGTATTGTATCCCCATTAATAATCGTTTGATTATTTGCATTTGAATAGGAGTTGTCAGATTCTCTAGATCCCAAAATACCAATAACTTCCCCAGCCTGAATGGGTATGTTTACTGCTATACTGCCACGAGTGGGATTTACTTGGGTAATAAATAATGTGCTAAAATCATTAGTACTGAGACTAGCTGTCGGAGGAGATAAATTATCATCCATTCTAATCACTGCAATATTTTGAAATTTCGAACTATCACTTGTCGGGACAAACAAAGAAGTGATTACAAAAGCATTAGGAGCTACAAACCAGTATCCTCCCGTATTTGCTCCAGTATTAAGGCTTGTTTGCGCTGGGAAGGGAGCTAACTGACCTCCTTGTGAAACAAATACACTTGAAGTAGCATTGAAGCTTGCAACATAATTTGGACCCGTGTTTAGCAAACTTCCCCCAACAACTTGATTATACCATCTGAAAGTAGAAATATTAGGATTTGAGCTAGTAGCCGTAAAGTTGAAACTAGGATTTGGACTGCATTCCGGGCCTGATACGGATAATATTGGATCTAAATAGTTATTAATTGTAATATCATAAACATTATAAAAAGAATCTAATCCATTAATATCTCGAATAGTATCAAACTGAAATGATGACTGATAAATAGTATCATTCCAGGGAGTTATATAATTATCGCAACTAATGATTACCGTAGTATCTCTCAGTATGGTGGATGTAAACGATAAACTCCAATCTGAAATCCCTCCAAAATCTCCAACTGCATCATCATTAACATACAAACTCCAAATTCCGTCAGCATTTGTAAAGTCAAACACGCTTAAATCAGCTGAATATGGACCAGAAGGAGCTGGAGCACCTCCATTAAAATCTGAACCAATGGGTGCATAAGTTCCTGAGGCTACTGCAAAAGGGGCACCTCCTGTTTGGAAAGTAATATTATCATTCAGGAAATCATTTCCAAGGCCCACATCAGACATCAATATCGAAGAAGCTCCTGTTGGCCCTACCAGCAAAACTTCTAAATCTGCTGAATAAGAGTGCGTAACTCCTATCAATGTTACACTAACCGAACTAATATCTCCGATACCAGATACCGTTATATTGTTTGGATAGGGGTTCAAAATCCCTGAAGAGTTCGGGCTAGACAATGGCACTCCACTAGTGAAAGTTTGTGCACTAAGTCCAACGCCCAACATCAACACAAAAAAAAGCATATAACTTTTCAAAGCGCGAATTAATCCCATTGATAAATGAAAAATTATATACATATTATTTCCTGTTTAAAAATTTATTCACGTTTTAAAAGATTGAATTCTTTTCTATCATTTATTTTCAATAATCCAAGCATCTGGATGCATGTTGTTTTTTATATAAATCACTTTATTTGTAATCTCATCAAAGTCATTATCATTATCTAAACAAACATGGTAAATTCCAGAATTTACTTCCCTTATGATAAATGATTTTTGACCTTGACTAAGCTGATTATCTACAACATTTAAAGCCTCATCCTCAGTTTTGAATGACTCCACTACAATATAATATCTAGATTGAATTTCACTTTCAACTTTAGTGGTTGTCACAGCGTATGGAAAATCAATATTTGAAATATCACCTTTAAATGAATCATTATTCTCATTCGTTAACGCTTTTGATTTCCCCATTTGCAAGAAGTTGAAGCAAACATTGATATTATGCTGCATTTGATTAACTACCTGATAATTACTAAAATTCATATTGTAATTGTACCCAACTTCTACAAAATTGTATCCTCCACCAAGGCCAAGAATCAAGGTTTTATTTGACCTTGCACCAAGTTTCAGCCAAGTATAATTTTTATATCCAAAACTAGTCGAACCTTCAAGGGTTGCTGGAGCTATATTAGTACTATACAAAAACAATTCAGGTTGGACATACATTGTACCAATCTTACCAAGTGGTTGCTTATAAGCAACATTAGAAAAAATGGTAGGATAAAAATCACTTGTAGTCTTAACCAACTCAGGCATCGAAAATCCCAACATCAACTTATTTCGCCAGCTGTAACTGGCTCCAAATCCAGTTATAAATCGTACTCCTTGTGTGGGATTACTTTGTATAAACTCATCAGTTTGATCTACAAACTGATTAAAAAAGTTAGGATTAATTCCAATATACTCAATTCCGAAATTCATTCCGAAATTCAATGTGTTCGCATCATCAAAGTTGATATTTTTTGCAATCAAAAATTCGGCACTTGTTGTTTCAAAATAACTCTTAAATCGTGAATTGAATTTGACTCCTATTCCTAAACCCAAAGGAGCAAAATTTCCATAAGCCAATAAATGCATTCTTGAAGTTTGCTGCAAATTATCGCTTAGCGATGTAGTTAGATTTAAAACCAAATTGTTACTATCTGCAACAATCATTGAGGAATTGTAGGATGCCTTTTTAAAATTAATATCGTTATCAGTTAATGTGTATTGAGATCGAACAACACTAATACTCAGAATAAAGGAAAAACATAAAATATAATACTTTCTCATAATTAATATTTTGTAGGCCTTTCAATCATTACCTTTCCTTTAAAATTTTCTGCTTCATTTATTCGATTGACAAAATAAAAGAAATAAGTGGCAGATGGCAACTCTTGCCCCTTATTGGAAATTCCATTCCACGAATTATCGTATGCACCTTCATTGCTATACACCAGATTGCCGTTATCATTATAGAAATACAAACTATAATCAAAATATAGCTCAACGTTTTCAATGATAAAAAAATCGTTTACACCATCTCCATTCGGGCTAATATAGTTCGGTGCTTTTAACCCCTCGTTTGATTCAATTTCATCAACAACAATCACAGTGAATGTATCCAAATAACTATTCCCCGTGGCATCCTTTACTTCGATTTGTATTCTGAACTCATTTTGTTCTTCGTAATCAAATACTTTATTTGCGAGTAACTCGTCATAATTAATAATGAATGCCTCATTATCCGGCCAAATATCAGCGGCCCCTACTAATTCAAAATTATGATAATCTATAGGAGTAGCATCAACAGCTTGCAATAAAGCTATGAAGGCACCTATGGAATTATTTTCATCCACATATGCAGGATTCTGTATTATATCTGTAGGAGGAACATTGGTGTTGAAGACCGAAATTGTAAAAATTTCGTCCAAAACACATCCTGTTAAAGAAGTAGCTCTAATATGAATTTGATAACTTTCTTGAACCAGTATGTCGACAGTTTCTTCTAAAATTAAATAGTCTCCTATCAAACTAAATTTTAAATTGTCTATACCACTTGAATCATTAACGAAGGTATAGCTAGCCTGCTCCTGAGCCATTAACTCATTCAAAAGCAGGAGGCTGGAAACAGTATCTCCAGCGCTACTATAATCATAAATCGTATCGTTCAATAGACTTAAACTTGATAGGACAAAGTCCGTTTTAAACTCGAAGGGAGTAATAGCTGTTCCGATCGAAGCGTTTTGTTGAAACACATCTCCGAGTATTGCATCCTCAATCTGACTACTCGACGAATCAAAAAGTTTATATTCAATTATTTCGCCAGCCGGCACATTACTGTATACCGTCAAGAACGCATAAGCGTTCGATCCAATGATAGTATTGAATTTGGCAAAACCTGCTAAACTATCATTGATAAAAGCAGCGACCATATCATTAGAATCACCGGTTTGTTCGCAATCAAAAAGCCCCACACCAATTACAGACATTGTATATTGATAATTGGCAGGATTAATTGTCCAGCTTGGAGTTTGTGCTGTAATCTCTTGAAGAGTTAACAACGCGAAAAAAACATAGATTAATCTCAGAATCTTCATATTAACTTACTTAGCGATTAACTTAACCGAATGTTGTTTGCCCCCATTCTCAATTGTAAAGTGATAGATGCCCGGAGCTAATTCCAAATTGTTAAAACTCAGGTTAAGACGATTAAACCCGTTTTCCAAAATCAAATCATCCTCCCAAACCTTTTGGCCCCAAACATTATATAGCGCTGCTGTAGAATAGGCCTCTTCAAAAGCAACGATATCCATATATTGCTCCTCTCCAATTAAGGTAGGGTATACTTTGAAATAATCTGCTAACAAACCAGCATCAGACTGCATCTTAAAGCAAAGCTCTTCACTTACTTGAATAACGCTTGGATTAGTTAAGCTACCAAGGTGACCGTTTGCTAAAAATTCAATCTTATCCTGAATAAGATAACTTTCTAAGGTACTATTATCGAGAATTCTTAGATTTAAATCTTCCTTAATTTCTCCTCCAAACGTAGCGAAACTCAAACCATTATTTTCTAACATATCTATTGGGCTTACACCTCTTATTATACCACTATCATCGATAACACCTAGTGTTAAATCTTGCTTATCATTTATGTAATCACAATCCGATTCAATCTTAAAAATTGCAGTCATGTTTGTTGGAAATCTTCCATGATTTACCTGCCAAAGCTCATGCGTGTACACATTCTCCTCTTGATTCAAGCCGCTTTTAAACATTCCTGCAAATGGGTAAACAAAATCTACCGTGTTCGCCGATTTATACATATATCCTGCGCCAGGAACCATAGTTTGAAGGCTTCCAACCCAACCCAGTTGATTACTATAAATTGCAAACTGTGATTTTCCTTTTATTAAATCTCCCTCGGCAGCGTTCAGGTTACCCAAAGCTTGATCAACGCTTTGATTCCTAATCGAGATAAAACCTATCCAATTCCAACCCTCACTTAACTGTATCAATCTAGATGTTGGATCTAAAACATCTCCTTTCAACACTAAGGTATCTGATTGACTAACTTTAAGTTTATAGCCTAATTCAGGTCGAATTCCATACTCATTAATATCTCCTTGCCAACCTACTGGAAGACCAATCGTGTCAAGATAGCTCGAAAATCCATGGGTTAAAGTTTTTATCTCATCGCCAGTTTCAGACTGCAGACTCTCAAAAGTGACATCCAAATTTGTAGAATCCTGATTATAAAGAAAATTCCCAATCCAATTCCATCCTTGAACTAATGTTATATCAAATGCTATCTCATAATTAGTTTCAAAAGGTTGTGGAGTAGCAAGTGTTCCAATAATCTCGTTTTCAACAAATGGAATAATCAACGGAGTTACCTCAGTATATTGAATTCCAGAACTTGCATCCCAAATCTTAAAACTTACATCCTCTCCATTCGTTTCGTTACTATACACATCCAAAAAGACGAGGTGCCTATCCAATAATGGTTCATATTGTAGATGTGCAACGCCCCTTAATTCGTCGTTAACAAACGCTGCAAGAATATCTTCTTCGCTCGTGCTTACAACGTTTTTAATTTTCAAATACCCTATAATACTCATCGAATAATCGTAATCAGCAGGATTAATTACCCAATTGGGTTCTTCTTCTCTGACTTTTAAATCAATTGTTAACTTTTCAGGATATCCGAAATCTGTTAACAACTGAATATCTTGAGAATAATCCCCAATATTAACTCCTGGATCTATAGAAAAATTAATAACCCTTTGAGAATTTGGTTGAATTATGCCCGAAGTTGGCACGGCCGTTAACCAATCTGGAATGTTCTCAATAGTAAAATTCTTTGCGGCTCCCCCCTCGTTTGATATAGTAGAACTAAAATTTAAACTTGCTCCAAACATTTTATCAAAGACCAGCAAATCATCCTGCCAGATTACTTGATTCTTGTCCATATATGCTATCCATGTTTTTGGAGACTCCATAATATTACCGTTCAAATCCTTTACGTCTCTGACTGTCACATCAAGAGTAACATTTTCAATCAAAGCCTGATTTGTAGTAGGAGTAATTATAATTTCGTCATTATTAACACTGTAAGTAAAAGCTATACTCTCTACTGGCCTTTGTAACTTAATCTTAGGTGTAAGTGGCGACAATACCGCCCCATTCGGATTGGTAACAAGATGACTTGGGTCTATTTGTTCATTCAAACCTGGAGTTAAAATAGCAATACCCGTTGGATCAAGTTGGTAATCTTCAAAGGGCATGTAAACACGAAGAGCATATTCATCACCTAACATCCTGTTATTTTTGTCTCTGGCTATTTGCTCAAATTTTCTTGATGCATCCCAAAACCTAAACTCATCAATCATACCCTCAAAGAAATTATCCACTAATTCCGTTGGCCCAATATAATATCCTCTTGCACCTATATAAAAAGCCGGCCCACCTAAATCTTTGAAAGGGGTGGCCTGAACCGAGTTTTCTAAGTTACCATCAATATAAGATGTGAGATTGCCCAAACGATTTAAAACTAAAGCCAAATGATGCCATTCCCCGTCAAAATAATTTGAATTAGTCGCTATAAAATCTTCTCCGTTATGGTAAACGTGAATATTCCCCAAACTATCTTTTTCAATGTTCCAAGCAAACAAAGAATCAGCGCCTATTCCATCACCAAGCCCTGTTGATACAAGCGTAGCTGCCGCTGTTTGAGTCGAATTAAACCAAAATTCTAAAGTGTAATCCATACCTCGGGTAATATTAACATCACCCTTTTCAATTCTTAAATAATCATTTGCGCCGTCAAAAACTACAGCACTTCCTCCAGGATCAACACTCCATTCCGCTCCTACTATTATTCCATCTCTTGAGCGTACATGGTCTTTAGCAAAAATACCATCTGCCTCATCGAAACGCCAATTATATAGTAGTCCCAACTCATTAGAACTCAGATGAATCGATTTCGTCAAACTAAACTCATTCAAACTTCTAGCTGTATTCCATATACGAACATCATCTATATTTCCCCGAAAAAACGATCCGCTTGCAACATCTTTTCCGATAAAAAGCTTATCGTTCCCTATGTAATTTTCAAACATGGCTGTATTCCCAGTATTAATAATTGCAGCTGTAGAAGAATTAGAAGCTTCAAAAATTTCAACTACTTCATTTTCATAAGAATAAGATACTGCAAAATAATGCCATTGATTATCTGTATATGTATTTAGTGACTTTATGCTTTGGCCGTTAATTCGGCATTCTAAATGGTTTCCATTATCAAATCCTACATAAATTTGTTCGTTTGCATCAATACCTTGAGTAATTATAGGCTCTGCACCAAGAGCACCTCGTTTTACTGAAAACTCTACAGTGAAGTCTCTTCGTTGGAGCGGGGCACCACCTGTCACTTCAACATAATCATCAACACCATCGAAATATAGACTACTTGCATGATTTGTTTCGCTTCCATTTATCACTCCACGAATATCAAAATTCAGTGAGGTTAAGCTTCCTAAATCGATAGGTTCATTAAAACGAATAGAGATATCATCTTCAGGATCTAAAATACCATCAGCAGGGCTTGGAGTTCCAAATGGATGTGGATTTATTCGATCCATTATACCCGAATGCGTTGGAGAAATCTTGTCCACCAAAGAACACTGCGCAACTAAGCGCAAATCATAGTTTCCATCTACAATTTGATCTGTTTCCCAATCCCATAAGGTAAAGGGCACATTGTTTGGTATCTCTATTGCCGTCGGATTATTCAGACCTGACGTGTCCCGGTAAAAAGTTTGTAAACCAATCCATTGTGGCGATGAACTTGATTTGTAATCCAAACGAATACTATTAAAATCAAAGAAATTAACGTTGTAATCTATGACAGCTATTGGCATAGTATCATTAAAATTGTTATTTAACACCCACTGGTTATTTGGTGTAGCTAAACTAGCATCCGTACAAGTCGGTAAAAAATGCGCACTCACATAAACACTATCTCTTATTGACGGATCGCATTCAGCATACACAACTATCAATAAACTATCATAATTATAGGTTGGACCAGGTCCTTTTTCTACAGCAAGTACTTTATTTACAGAGCTATTAGGGCCTATTGTAACATCTGCAAAGACAGTAGATCCATCAACACTAACAATTGCTCCAAAAGGGTTACTTGTTGATTGAAGAGCAATTTTGTATGTTCTCACATCATTGCTTTCAGACTCATTGCCAATTGTTAGATTAAATACCGCAGGGTCAGTTACTGGCACATTCGTTAATAAACTAGGGGCAACTGAAATAACAGGCTTATCTCTCTGCTGTGTTTTGTCACTTAAAAGAAAATTTGGAGCATAAAGATTATTCGGACTTGGATTATTTGGATCATCTAAATAGTATTCCGTTAAAACTCGATCTTCGAAAGGACAAGAAGTTTTACCGCCCGGAGCTAACTTAAATACAGGTCCCCAACCTATTAACGAGGGGAAAACATTAACAGAAAAGAAATCTCCCTGATCCGGATCATATAATGTAAAACTAACTGTTTCTGTAGTGTCATTATCATTTATCGTAGCTGTTTTGGTATCATATGTTAACTTAAGGCCTTTTGTTTTAGCCAACCCGGTTCCGTTAACTTTTAAACTCAAATCAAGAGCAAATCCGAAACTGGACTGCATATCTATGCCCGTTTTAACACTTTTCATAGTTTTATGGCTGGCACTTGATGTAAAAGTTACGCCACTACTAATAGAAAAATTATTCGGTGTTTGACTATACCGATCATAAATTAACGCACTTTTCGACTGATATTCATAAATAATGTTTTTGAGCTCGTAAATACTGGTCTTTAATGCTGCTTTCACACCAAACGCAACCCCCGCAGCCGGAGAAGGGACTATTCCTGATGCAACAAAAGCAATTGTAGCCACAAGAGAGGACGCTTGCAATGAATTGTAGGCAATTATATAATCTTCGTACTCCTTATACAATTTTGTCAACTCAATATCTCTCATTTTTGAGCGGATTACGGGATCGCTTATGTTTACTTTTTCCCACTCATTCAACATGATGGTTTCTTCCCATAGTTTTATTTGATTATTTATCCATCGAACACTATCTCCTGTTAAAGAATCTTGCAAGGTTAAAGCATTATAAATGTAACTTTGTCCCGCAATCGATAAAGAGTCAACACCATCGTATTTAGTGAATAAACTCCATTTTGCCTCTTGTGCTGCAGATGATTCATAATGCGTTTCCGAATACGGTATTGCAGTTCCAAGAATAATAGGCTGCGAATAACTCTCGTCATACATTCCTAACTTATATTCAATAATATCCTCAGCATTGACAATGGCCGTTTCTCCAGTAATTCTTGGGTCGTCATTATTCAAGCCGTAATTGGGATGTCCTATTGGTAATAGACTTGTGTACTTTGCTGGATTACTAAGTAAGGCATTTCTCAGTTCGATCAAGTCAGGAATCAACTGATTTTTAATTTGATTTTCTGAGTAAAGAAACTGAGTACTATATCCTTGTGGGACTATAGAAACACCATAAGTCTTAGCCATAGCAAAAGAGTCAGTATTTGTTGTAGGTATAATGCAATCAACAGTAGAACACATGGAGTCGGGTACCAACTTGAGCGTTTCTGATATTCCATAAGTCATGTTACTCGATTTACCTATATACAAATCACTATTCCGTCCAGGCATGTTAGGACTGCTATCTGTAGACCATGACTGTGTATTCATTATAGAGACAGTTTCTACTCCTGATCGACTGCCAGATGCGGTAGTTTCAGTGCCATAAAACTGATCTTGTGAAATCTCTGTGTTTATTTGTACACCAATTCCCGTACTAAAAGATTGTCCAACATAAGCTCTTAGTTCAGAGTTTCTTGTTCCTCCTAAAGCCCAGGACCATTCTCTCTTTGTGGTTTTTGTAGACCCCGTCTCTCTTGAAGCAAAACTACCACTTCCTGGCGGGTCTCTTAATACGTATTCTGGAACTTGCGGGCCTGCTGTCACAAATTGCTGCCCATCAGATTTAGTGCCCAACACATATCCTCTGAAAATTTGATCATAAACTGCATTAAAAGCAGGAGATCCATTCCCATTAAAAACATCAGGTTTCCAAGGTATTGTTACCCCATTAGGAAGATTTAGATTCAACTGAAATGTCTTTACAAAACTATATTCAGGTATGCTAGCATTCTGATTGAAATTTGGAGCACCTAAGTCAAAGGTATATTCTAAATATCTCAAAGAATCCAGGGTATTGATGTCGGACATTTCAGCAGAAACAACCGGCGAAATGCAAAGCTGGTTATTAAAATTTAATGTCCCATCTGTAGTGGGCACTGAATCTAAAACAGGTTGTAGGGGGTCGTCGAAATTAGTGTAGGTCTCAAATGCCGTGATAGTGCATGTATATTTTTTGTCTTTAAAAACACCATCAAAAACCGGCCACGGAAATGGATTTGTTTTCAGGTTCCTTACTATGGTATCTCCATTGACGTGAATGTAAGTATACGTTGTGTCTCCTATAAAATCACCATCACCATCCCTATTCAAAACAATCAACTCAGGATTAACCCGATGAATGAAATCTAATTGCTTATTTAAAACAATCGAATCAACAACACTACCTGTACTTGTGGTGTCGTAAAAAACAATTTCATCCGTTGCATTTGTCATATCCAATAAATCCAAAACACCAAAATCAATAGTAGGGTTACTAGGTATAGTGATAGTCGGAATGTATCTTAACGGAGGTACATACATGTAATACTCCCCGCTAGCATCTGTGTAAACCGTATCTGTAAAACAACCATTTCCTTGCTGTGATTTAATAATTATCTCGGCTGTTCCAATGTTGTTCTTTGATTTACCTAGTCCTGGAATATAACTTGCTTGCTTTAAACCACCTACCGCACGCCCAACAACTTTAAGTAGGGTAGAATCTTGAAAATTAACTCCCGCCAAATCATTTTGAAAAGGATATGTTCCTGTTTCCGGGAAGCGTCCAACGCTCATAAAATGACCACTTTTTTCTATTGAAATATAATGATCACCAATAGGTACTTGAATTAAAAAATTTCCTTGTGCATCCGTTTTTACGATTGAGCCATTCGAAACTACCGGATTGCCATCAACCAAAAGGGTAGCTCCTTCGGCTGTGCATGAAGTGTTTGCGTAAATTAAACGTCCTTGAACTGTAAAAGATGATATATCATCAAAATCAATATTATTAAAAACAGTTGAGCCCTCACCTACAAAAATAGCTCTTGTAGATGGATCGAATACATGGGTCAAGTAACTTGGTGTTAACACAAAAGTTTCTCCAGTACCACTGTAAGGTACGGATAAAACATAGTTACCTTGAGCATTGGTATATGAGGCTATTGCTAATTGAGAGGAAGAGGGAATATCAGAAGTCCAACTTGGTGAGCCAATAAAACTTGCATGGTTTTTGTTGAAATTGGTAACCGAGGTACGGGAGAAATCATAGGCGAAACTTCCACTATTTTCGTTCATTTTCAGGTAAACCACCAAATTGCTTTCTCCTCCATTCATTAGTCTAGAAAAATCTTGATTAACTGCAGCAGGAGACTTTCCTTTAATCCAATATCTGAACTCATCCAATACACCCTCAAATCCATCTCCTATATTTATACCATTGGTATTCTGTGCTAAATTAGCACTTGGAAAAAATGCTTGCGATGCCAAGTTGCCATTAAGAAATATCCTCATAGTATCTTCATGTAACGAAGCGGTTAATTGATTAAAATTATTCAAATTCACTAAAGCATCTGATAAACTAACTTTCACACTTGGTCCAGAGATTGGAAAAACTTCAAACTCATAATTTGAATTATCATGTTTAAGCATAAAAACTCCAGGCCTATTTACTATATCAAAGTAACCCGTTTGAGAAGTTGGCTTAATCCAAATTTCAGTGGTAAAGCCATTAACAGAGTTCAAGTTAGCCGCATATGGAATCTCCAAACTAGCAGATCCATCTAAATTAAGCGCATACCCCGTATTACCAGAAGAACTATTTGCACTAAGTTTAACGCCTTCTACCGCAATACCTCCAGCGAAACTTACTTGACCTGAAATTGTGCCAATAGGACTTCTAAATCCGATTACGCTTGCAGGATTTGATTTTAAGGTTGTTTGCTCACATTGAGATTCAGCAACAATGGTGTATTTATATAAAACACCTGCCAATGCAAGAAAGTCATTGTGAATATTGCTTCCTGAATTAACTGTTTCAATTACAATAGAATCATCTGCAGAGCCTGCAATTTTTCGATAAATTTTAAACTGATTTACGAAGTTTTCATTATTAGCCACTGACCAACTCAATTCTACTCGGTCTGAATAATATCCTTTGCTTGCCTGAAAGGGGTTAGAAGCTAAATCAAAAGTGTTTGATAGGTCTGGAATAAGTTTAGTAGTTATTATCGTGTCTGCTATCACCCCGGTTGATGAGCAATCATTGAAAGCTCTTAGCCTATATTCATATGTTTGGCATTGCACCAGTGATTCATCCAAGTAAGAGGTGTCATCGGCGGCACCATCTGGATCGAAAAAAGATGAACCTCCTCCACCTAATAAACTTCTTTCTATTTGATAGCTTGTCGCATTAGGGGTTTCGCCCCAAGTTAACTGAATACCAACGCCAGGAACAATATATGCCTCAAAATTTGCTGGACTAGACGGACCTAGCGGGGAAATTCCATCCTTCGAATTAGAATAAGAACTCCAACCACAATTGTTCTTTGCTTGTACTTCATAGGTATAAACCTCTCCCCTGTTAATATCGGTATCCGTATAACTTCGTAATGAGCCTCCTAGCGTAGTTGAAACATTTACTCCGTCTTTAACAATTCTAAATGAATCTGGGTTCGTTGTAATCCAATCCCATGAAATATCTATCTCAGTATCACAGAGAGTGGTACTAGCATCCAGGTTCGAAGGAGCATCAGGCACATTTTTTCTCGCTCCATCTTCTTGGGAGGAGGTTGTCCCTGCATTTGAAAAAGTGGAACTCCCATTACTAAGCTGAGTAACTGAAATGCCATTTATCGCATACCGGGCAAACGAATAGGTGAAATCCTTAGAAAACCTAGCCCAATATGGGTACACCTGACCTGGAACTCCAGAATTATCAAAATAGCCTCCAGTAGTCGCAGGTACCGTAGCAATGAGATTTGAACTTGTTCCTCTAAAAATCTCAACATTTGTTCCCGAACAAAGTCCTGCAGGTACAGTCCAAGTAATTTCAGTTCCACTGCAATTGGTCGCATCTGAAGCTGTAATTGTATTTAAAGTTTCTGTATTATCAAAGTTTACTGTTTGCACCCCAGCAGAACCACCATCTTCCCAAACTCCATCTATATCGAAACTAATGGTTTTTCCCACATCTGTTCCTTTAAAAAATACGCGCATTGTAATTTCAAATCTACCGTCACCAACTGTTGAATTATCATTCACGCTAATATGATCTAATTTTCGCACTTCTGAATAAATCGGATTTGAAATGCTTCCGGAAGTATACTCCAACACACGATTAATACCCACAACACCATCATTGTTAGGATTCCAATTCCAAGTCCCAGAACCTCGCATAAGCTGCGCAATATTAAAATAGCTTCCATTTCCAACTTTCATTCTGAGATATGTACCCGCTTCCCAAAAATCATCATTAGTAGTACCTGAAGCGTTATAGTACATTGTAAAAGTAAGATCTACATAACCTCCACATTGATTTACAGACGATGTAAACCAAGATGCTTGATACGCAGCTGCATAAGCAGAAATAGGTGTTGAAAGTAAAATTGCCAGTAGTGCAATAACAAATGCGCGAATACGCAAAACATAAAGACTGTTCATAAGCTAGGTTTGTTGATTCTTTTACCAGACAAAAAATCTATACTCTGAAATAAACTCAATCTCTGGTCATGTCGAAAATAGGTAAAATAGTTGGTACAAACTAATGAAGATTGGTAAAATTTTTATAGAAATACGGAATCGTTTCTATTCCTTTGAGGTAATTCTCTATCGCAAAATGTTCGTTGGGAGAGTGAATCGCATCGCTATCCAAACCAAAACCCATGAGTACAGTCTTAATACCAAGTACTTGTTCGAACATAGTTACAATCGGTATGCTTCCTCCACTGCGCAAGGGTATTGGTCTTTTTCCAAAGGTGGTTTCCATGGCTTGTTCAGCCGCCTTGTAGGCAATAGAATCCGTAGGAGTAACTGCTGCTTCACCGCCATGATGAGGTTTTACTTTTACCTTAACACTCGCTGGGGCTATGCTTTCGAAATGTTGTTGAAACAACTTAGTAATTTTAGCACTGTCTTGATTAGGAACTAAACGCATAGAAATCTTAGCAAAGGCTTTTGACGGCAGAACTGTTTTCGCCCCTTCACCGATATAACCACCCCAAATACCATTAACATCCAAGGTTGGACGAATAGAAGTTCTCTCCAGGGTTGAATAACCTTCTTCACCTTGCACATCGGCTATATCCAAATGTGCCTTGTAGTTATCTAAACTAAATGGTGCTTTAGCCATTAGCGTGCGCTCTTCTCTACTCACCTCGTCCACATCATCATAGAATCCTGGAATGGTGATATACCCTTTTTCATCATGTAAAGAAGCTATCATATCGGCCAAAACATTTATCGGATTGGCTACCGCCCCACCATAAATTCCTGAGTGCAAATCACGATTAGGGCCAGTTACTTCCACCTCAACATAACTCAAACCTCTTAAGCCAGTTGTAATGGAGGGATTCTCTAAACTAATTAATGCTGTATCGGACACTAAAACTACATCACAGGCTAATCGTTCTGTGTTCGCTCGAACAAAGGTCTCGAGGTTATCCGAACCAACTTCCTCCTCGCCCTCTATCATAAACTTCACATTGCACGGAACACCGCCATTGGCCATCATCATTTCGAAGGCTTTCAAATGCATATACATTTGCCCCTTATCATCACTCGCACCTCTTGCGTAAATCTTGCCCTCTTTAACTACTGGCTCAAAAGGAGGTGAGGTCCAAAGTTCCAAAGGATCGGCAGGCTGAACGTCATAATGGCCATAAACCAAAACGGTGGGTAAATTTTTGTCAACAAGCTTTTCTCCATATACAATGGGATAACCTGCCGTAGGACATATCTCCACATTATCTGCTCCAGCAGCGACCAACTTCTCTGCTATGAAACTAGCTGCTTCGTGCACGTGCTCCTTAAACGCCTTATCCGCGCTTACCGAAGGTATTCGTAACAAGCTCAGTAATTCTTGAATAAATCGCTCTTGATGCTCACTTAAATATGTTTTGATATACTCCATTTTTGTCTTTATATAATTTTAAATACTTCCTTTTCTCTTCTGCAAAGGATACACATTAAAAGTACCTTGACCATGGGAAACCAACTCATCACCTCTGTAAATTTCTCCAATGCTCACAATTATGCTTTTTCCTTTGCGAACAACTTTCGCTTTACCCACTAGAACATCACCAGCCAAAATTGGTTTGAAATAATTAAGCTTAAACTCCACAGTACTTACTAGATTGCTGTCTGGAATAGCGCTAGATAAGGCACAGAAACCGAGCAAGGCGTCCATTAGCCCAGCCAATGCCCCCCCATGGGAAACACCGGGAGAACTCAAGTGTTTATCCAAAATAGTCATTCGTGTTTCTGTCTCACCAGGACCAGTAACAGAATGTTTAACACCATTTTCTCTGGCAAAATTATTTATCTGTGTATAGTTTGAGATGAAGGTTTCGAAATCAAAGTCTTCCATTTAATATCCCAATATTTTAATCATAGATTCGGCCGTTTGTTGCTCTGAAAAAACCTCTTGGGTTAAGTGTCCCATTTTATCGCGATTCAAAATAATATGTTTCGGCTGAGGAATCAAGCAATGATGAATTCCTCCAAATCCGCCTATCGTTTCTTGGTATGCTCCCGTATGAAAGAAACCAATATATTGGGCTTTTCTTCGATTGAATTTCGGCAGGTAAATTGCATTAGAATGAGCTTCAGAGTTGTAATAATCATCACTATCGCAAGTTAGTCCACCGAGTAAAACACGTTCATACTCGTCATACCAATTGTTAATGGCCAACAACACAAACTTTTTATTCAAGGCCCATGCGTCAGGAAGATTGGTCATAAAAGAACTATCAATCATGTTCCATTTCTCACGATCATTTTGACGTTTCTGATCACAAACCTTCAATAATAAAGCACCACTCTCACCTACCGTATAGCTGCCAAACTCAGTAAAAATATCCGGTTCTTCAACACCTTCCTTATTACAATAGGTTTTGATTTGTCGCACGATCTCTTCAATCATGTATTCATAATCATAGTCGAAGGATAAAGAGTTTTTAATCGGCAATCCACCGCCTATATTTAAGGCCGAAAGCGTAGGGCAAATCTTTTTCAATTCGCAGTAGGCTCGAACCACTTTCAGCAACTCACTCCAATAGTAGGAAGTATCTTTAATTCCCGTATTGATAAAAAAGTGAAGCATTTTCAACTTAAACTTCTTATTGTTTTTTAGCTTCTCTTTGTACAAGGGAACAACGTCTTTAAAACCTATTCCGAGGCGTGAAGTATAGAACTCAAATTTCGGCTCTTCTTCACTCGCAATACGAATACCACACTGAGTAGGTTTCTTGAGCAGCTCAGCTAAACGTTCAGGTTCCTGTAAATTATCAAAAATCGGAACTACATTTTTAAAGCCACTATTGACAAGCTCGGCAATCTTTTTAATATAGGAAGGCATTTTGTAGCCGTTGCAAATAACGTATCGATCTTTCGAAAAATGACCTTGTTCGTGCATTTTTTGTACAATGTCAATGTCAAAAGTTGAAGAGGTTTCGATGTGAATATCGTTTTTAAGCGCTTCTTTAATCACAAAAGAGAAGTGAGAGCTTTTAGAACAATAGGAATAAAAATAATTTGCCTTATAATCATTCACGATAAAAGCGCGCTCAAAATAATTTTTAGCCTTTTTAATCTGCGTAGAAATCTTGGGCAAATAGGAAATTTTCAGCGGGGTACCGTGCTCCTCGATGATATCCATTAGCGGAATATCATGGAACAACAAATTATCCGTTTCTTCATCTAACTTAAACTCCTCCTGTGGGAAGTAAAAAGTCTGATCGATAATATCGATGTATTTGATTTTCATACTGATGTAAATTTAAATCCAATATTTGAGTTATTGCATTATTTACTTTGAAGTTTATACAAGTTAGTAGGAATATTTTTCTCCCCATCGCTTCCTTAAAAACTCTTTTTGCTGTTGTTCTCGAGGATTATTCCCGGGGTCATAAATACGCTGGTTCACAAGCTCCTTAGGCATAAACTCCTGAAAGGCGAAGTTATCTTCAAAATCATGGGCATATTTATAATCTGTACCATAATCTAAGTCTTTCATCAGCTTTGTTGGCGCATTGCGCAAATGAAGTGGAACAGGCGCATTGGGATAGGTTTTGACCAAATCTTTGGCTTTTTTAATAGCTAAATAACTGGCATTGCTTTTATCACTCGTTGCCAAATAAACCACAGTTTGAGAGAGAATCAACTCACATTCAGGGTAACCAATCACGTTCACCGCTTGAAAACAATTGTTAGCCAAAAGTAAGGCGTTGGGATTAGCATTCCCAATATCTTCGCTGGCCAAAATCAATAATCTTCGGGCTATAAACTTGGGGTCCTCACCAGCCAAGACCATCTTCGCTAAGTAAATCAGCGCAGCATTTGGGTCACTACCTCTTATTGATTTTATAAAGGCAGAAATCGTATCATAATGCTGTTC
This sequence comes from Verrucomicrobiota bacterium, assembly GCA_017853115.1. Lineage (GTDB taxonomy): Bacteria > Bacteroidota > Bacteroidia > Chitinophagales > UBA8649 > JAFMKE01. The sequence continues at coordinate 8,324 of JAFMKE010000006.1, read as the reverse complement.
ACCATCTTTATCATAAATAGATGCATAGGAGGAAAGTTTAGCCTTAACTGCGTCATTAGTAATCTTGATAGTCTCTGACTGATTACTTTGATTGATATACATTTCTAATAAATTGAGCAGTTTCCGGGCATCACCCCCACTAAAAGCAACAAGCGCATCTGTTTCAAGCAAATCAATAGATAAATCCATCAAAAGCTCGTCAGTTTCTATCGCTTGTTTTAAAAGAAAATCCAAATCTTCTTTCTTGTGGTGTTCCAGCACAAAAACCTGGCAACGTGACAATAACGCTGAGATTACCTCAAAAGATGGGTTTTCCGTGGTGGCACCAATAAGCGTAATTGTCCCATCTTCAACAGCCTTGAGTAATGAATCTTGTTGCGCCTTATTAAATCGATGAATTTCATCAATAAACAAAACCGTTTTGGGCAACTTACGAGCCGTTTCCAAGATGCTTCTTATCTCCTTTACCGAACTGTCTATAGCGCTGAGTTGAAAGAATTGTGCATCACTATCATGAGCCAAAATTCTCGCTAAAGTGGTTTTACCTACTCCAGGAGGACCCCAAAAAATCAAAGAAGGCAAGCGCTTATTTTCGATAAAACTTTTGAGCGGTTTTCCTTCACCCACCAAATGCTGTTGACCAATATATTGGGACAGGACATCTGGCCTCATTCTTTCTGCTAGGGGAATGTGCTTCTTCATAAATACTAATTAAGTATAAAGCTAGAAAAAAAGACGGATAGGCGTAACTTTACGGCATGTTCAAAGTTCTTCGCTCCTTACTTTTCATCCTTCCTGCAGAAACTGCGCATCATTTCACTTTAAACACCTTACAACTATTATGCAGTATACCCTTAGTACGGCCTTTGCTCGCCAGGATTTATCAATCTGAGGATACCAGTGGGCAAACAGAAGTATTTGGTTTACAGTTTAAAAATAAAGTGGGCTTAGCTGCCGGATTTGATAAAAATGCCAAATACATCGATGTGTTAGACGCCTTAGGATTTGGCTTTATTGAAATTGGAACCGTTACACCTTTGCCTCAAGAAGGAAATCCCAAACCACGCTTATTCCGTTTGCCAAAGGATGAGGCTATTATCAATCGAATGGGGTTTAATAACGATGGAGTAGATGTAATTGTAGAGCGCTTGAAGAAAGTAAACGCATCTATCCTGATTGGCGGAAACATTGGGAAGAACAAAGTTACACCGAATGAACACGCTGTAGAAGATTATGTGATTTGTTTCAACAAGCTATTCGATTACGTCGATTATTTTGTGGTAAATGTGAGTTCTCCCAATACACCCAATTTGCGGGAACTTCAAGAAAAAGATCAGCTGTTTAAGATTTTGAATACGCTGCAGGAAATCAATGCGTCGAAGAGTAAGCCCAAGCCAATACTCCTAAAAATTGCGCCTGATTTAAATGAAGCTCAATTGTTGGATATACTTGCTGTGGTTCATGAATCGAAGACGGCGGGTCTTATATCGAGCAATACGACTATTTCAAGAGATACACTCACGACATCAAAAAAGCAAGTAGAAGCAATTGGGCCGGGAGGATTAAGCGGAAAACCCATATTAAATAAATCCAACGAAGTCCTTCGATTTCTCCAAGCGAACAACAAAGAAAATATTCCAATTATAGCAGTGGGTGGAATACATTCAGGAAAAGATGCGAAAGAAAAGATAGACTTAGGCGCTTCTTTAGTCCAAGTATATACAGGATTTATCTATGAGGGGCCGGGCTTGATTTGGGATATTCGTAAAAAACTCGTTTAATAACTAAAAACATATTTCAGCATATTGGCACCCATTTTTAGGGCGAGTTGTCTTATTTCTTCCGGATCATTATGGACACTGGAATCTTCCCATCCATCACCTAAATCTGATTCATAGGTGTATAATAATACTAAGCGTCCATCATAAAACAAGCCATAAGCTTTGGGTAAGTTATCATCGTGTTCGTGTATTTTGGGTACACCATTAGAGAAGGTGAAATATGTCTTATAGATCTCATGATTAAAGGGCAGCTCTACAAGACTGCTACCCGTAATCAACTGATTTAACTGTGGACGAATATATTGGTCCATTCCGTAATTATCATCTACATGCAGAAAGCCTCCTGCTTTCAAATACATACTTAAATTATCTTTTTCTTGCGCTGAAAAAACGACATTCCCATGGCCCGTCATATGAATAAAAGGATAGTTGAAAATATCAGGGCTACCTACTTCAACTGTCACAGGTTCGGGATCAATATTCATGTTCAACTCCTCATTACAGTAGGCAATCAAATTGGGTAGAGAACTAGGATTTGCATACCAGTCGCCCCCGCCATTATACTTGAGCAAGGCCAATTGGATATTCCCTTGTGCGTGTAAACCTACGATTGCTATTAAAGCGTATATGATGGAAACTAAGTTTTTCATCTCAATTGATATGCTGCAGAACAAAACACCCCAGCCGTTTCGGTTCTCAAACGTTTTGACCCCAAAGTTATTGGAATAAAATCTTTTTCTTTTGCCGCGTCAATCTCTTCCGATGAAAATCCTCCTTCAGGGCCAATAGCAATTATAACCTGCTGCTCTTTACTATTGGCTATACTTTCTTTTATGCTACGACTCGATTCTTCCATGGAAGCGATAAGTTTTGTGCCAGAAAAGTCCTGATGAATAAAATCCTTAAAAAGCACCGCATCCCTAATTTCAGGAAGAAACAAGGATTTACTTTGCTTCATAGCCGAAAGTGCAATAAGCTGTAGTCGTTCGAGCTTAATTCTTCGTCGCTCGGAATGGTGACTATAAAATGGGATTATAGTTCGCACACCGATTTCAGTGCATTTCTCAATCATCCATTCATATCTATCGATATTCTTCGTGGGAGCCACTGCTAAAACCAGTTGATTCGGGTTTTTATTTTCCGCCTTAACAATCTGGCGCTGCTTTAAAACGCTTTCTTTTTTTCCAGTGGAAATAATCTCTGCTTCAAGCATTAGACCTAAGCCGTTGCATACAAAAACATAATCACCAACGTTCTTTCTCAATACTTTAACAAGGTGATGGTGTTCTTGACCATCAATTAAAATAGATTGGTCTGTTATATTATCTGAATAAAAAACTTGCATAAATTCAAAAGCATTCCAAAGATAATGGAATGCTTTTTAGTAATTATCAATCTGAACTTGACTATTTCTTCGCCACTATTAAAGTCCCATAGAATAAATCTCCTTAAAAACTTGGTGCAGCCTCTACGATTTCAGGTGCTGTCTCTTTTTCAAAAATTTTAAAATTTTCTTTGAAAGCCTCTGCGAGCTTTTTAGCAGAAACATCATAAGCATTTTTGTCAGTCCAGGTGTTTCTAGGATTTAATACTTCGTTCGGCACACCATCTAAATCTGTAGGCATTAATATACCAAAAATTGGGTGTTTCTCAAACTTAACTTTTTCCAAGCTTCCATTCAAAGCACCATTAATTAATGCTCGTGTTACTTTTAAGCTCATGCGCTTACCAACCCCAAAACCACCGCCACTCAAGCCGGTGTTAACCAACCAGGCGTTAGCGCCTGATGATTGCAACTTCTCTCCCAACATTTTGGCATAAGCCGATGGATGAAGGGGTAAAAAGGCAGCTCCGAAACAAGCAGAAAAAGTAGTTTTTGGTTCATTAATTCCCACCTCAGTACCTGCCACTTTAGAAGTAAAACCACTCATGAAATGGTACATCGCCTGTTCGTTAGTAAGCTTACTAATTGGAGGTAATACACCGAAAGCGTCATAGGTTAAAAAGAATACATTTTTAGGAATGCCTCCTTTCGAAGGTTCAGCTCTATTATTGATGTGATAAATTGGGTAAGAAACTCGCGTATTTAAGGTAATACTTGAATCGGTATAATCTGGTACATTACCCTCCTTAAAGCCAATATTTTCCAAGATTGCACCTGAGCGAATTGCATTATAAATATCGGGCTCAGTTTCAGCATTCAGGTCAATTACTTTTGCGTAGCACCCCCCTTCAAAATTAAAAACACCCTCTTCAGACCAGCCATGCTCATCATCGCCAATCAAAGCTCTGTTTGGGTCCGCACTTAGTGTAGTTTTACCTGTACCACTTAGTCCGAAAAACAAAGCGGTATCACCATCAGCACCTATGTTCGCTGAGCAGTGCATACTCAAGACATTTCTGGTGTGAGGTAACAAGAAATTCAATACGGAAAAAATACCTTTCTTGATTTCACCTGTATATCCGGTACCACCAATGATTATACGTTTTTTAGTGAAATTGATGACCGCAAAATTGTGCTGTCTTGTATCATCAGTAGCAGGGTCTGCCATAAAGCCTGGAGCATTCAAAATTGTCCAATCAGGGCTAAAATTAGCCAATTCATTTTCTGTTGGGCGCAAAAACATATTGTAGGCAAACATGTTACTCCAAGGATATTCAGTAACAACTCGAATATTTAATCGATATGTATCATCTGCACATGCGTAAGTATCTCTGACAAACAAATCCTTATCGCCAAGGTAAGCGATAATTTTCTCTTCCAACTTATCAAAAGAATCCGCGCTAAAAGGCAAATTGATGTGATTCCAATCCACTGCGCTCTCTGTCAGGTCGTCTTTCACAATGAAACGATCCTTTGGAGATCTTCCAGTAAACTCCCCCGTATTAATAGCGATGGCACCGTTGTCAGCAAATACACCTTGATTTAATTCGACTGTCTTGTTTGCTAATTCTTCAGGACTAAGATTCCAGTATTGATCACCGGTAGTTGATAAACCTAAATATTCAAGTGATGAATTGGCCGTTTGATTGCCTAACACTGCCATAAAGAATGATTTGATTAGGCATGTAAAGTTAATACTATATTTGACGCTTGCTGCTTAGCAAGCAGTTTTTTTTCCTTGGTTATCCACATCTTAGATAGTGTATTATCAACACTATCAAGGGTTTAAAACGATTCCATTAAAGCACCTTGAAAGCGGTGCGTCTATTTTTCTCTTTATTGGATTCGGAGTCATTGGGAACCAAAGGTTGAGTCTCTCCATAGCCTTTGTATCTTAAACGAGATTCATTCACTCCCTGAGAAATTAGATAGGCATACACTGCTTTGGCTCTATCTTCGCTGAGTATTACATTGGACTCTTCGCTTCCATCACTATCTGTATGGCCGCCGATTTCTAAAATCATATCTGGCAAATCCTTCAAGTAGTTTACCAATAAATCCAATTCCGCCTTTGATTCCTCCTTCAGCTGAGCATCTCCTGAATCAAAGAATATATTCTCCAAAACAAATCCAGCTCCCTTTTCGATTGGTGTCAGCGGCGATTTAAGCTCCACAAGTTCGCTCAACTTAATATCCTTTAGAGAAAAACTCGCTGAGTAGGGCAAATAACCTTCTGCATTCACGTGATAAGCATAATTCTTACCCGTAGGCAAGACAACCAAGTACGAACCATTCAACTCATCCGAGCTTAAGGTTTTATATGCTTTTTGTGATTCTATTTCTATGATCTTAATATTGGCCTTAACGGCTTGTTCTGTTTGGGCATCATATACCCAACCTTTCACACTTACCACCGAAGAGGGTTGTGCCGTGCTTGGCAACTCAAAACTATAAATATCCATTCCTCCATATCCTCCCTCCCTATCGGATGAAATGAAGGCTCGCTTGCCATCGGCTGCCACGTATAAACCAAACTCCACTTCGGAGGTATTAATCGGATAGCCCAAGTTAACTGGTTTCGACCAAGTACCATCTTCCTGGAGAATACTTTTAAATAAATCAGCTTTCCCGAAACCAGGATGTCCGTTAGAAGCGAAGTATAATGTTTTTCCATCAGGATGCAAATAAGGTCGTTGCTCGTCTCCTGGTGTATTGATAATAGCCCCTAAATTTTGTGGTTCGCCAAAACTTCCATTTTCATTTATTTCTGATAGATAGATATCACTTCCACCAAAGCCATCCTTGCTGGCTCGAACAAAGAATAGTTTTTTCGAGTCTGCCGATATCACCGGTTGAGACTCCCAGTAGCGCGAATTTATAACCGGGCCCATATTTACCGCATCTCGCCACTCCTCGCCTACTTTTTTTGCAATGTAGATATCAAATTTACCCGCATTGTTATCCATTCGATCACTGGCAAAAAACAAATATTTTCCATCTTGGGTAATACTGTGTGCTCCCTCTTGAGCGTTCATCCGGTTTACACCAGTTACAGAAACTCTTTCCTGCCAAGCACCTTCTATCCATTGCGCAAAATAAATATCTTCGTTGGGATAACGATCCTTCGGGTCACTAACCGTAAAATAGATGAATTCGTTATCCGCGGTAATGGAGGGGAAATATTCAGCAAGTTCAGTATTAACTGCAGGGCCCAGATTGATTGGATTGTAATCCAAGGGGTACTTGACTGCTTCGCGGGCAAAGGAAATGCTTTCTATTAGTTGCTGGGCTTGCCAATTAGTATAGTCACTTTTAGTTCTCTTCTCATCAAATTCACTTGCAAATTGCATAGCTTTCTCCCAGTTTTGAAGGTATAAATAACATTTAGCCCCTTCATAATACTGCATGGGTAGCTGCTGATTTAATGCCACTACAAATTCATAATGAATAGAGGCTTGTTCGTAGTCTAAATATAATTTCTGATAAAGCTGAGCTAGTTCTTGATGGGCTTTCAAAAAGTTTGGGTCAATGTCCACGGCTTCACGATAAGCCTCCATCGCCTCCTCGTATCGTCCAAAAACACGATGTTCATCGGCCCTGGCAAAAGCTTCTTTCGCTTTTTTCGACCCTTCCGTTTCTTGAGCTACACCCTGGTTTACTCCACAAGAGGAAAGCAGTAAAACGAAAAGTAAAAACTTGATATTTTCGATGATCTGAATAAGCATAATAATATTCTGAAGTCTAAAATTCATGCCAAACCCTACTGGATCAGCTTTAAGGGATATTCAAATACTTATGTACTTGCAATGATATCTCAAATTGTGGATTTGCTTTGACAAAAGAAATAATCTCAGGCATCATTTCTTCCATATTGCTCCATTCCGGCTGAATATACAATTTACACGTTTCAGAAACTAGCTCAGCATGTTTCTCTGCAAATCTGAAATCATTCTTATGGGCAATGATCACTTTAAGTTCATCCGCCCTGTACAAACTATCTTCCAATGCGCGCTTGTATCGCTTGGGTGAAACACAAATCCAATCCCAATCGCCAGTTATTGGATATGCCCCACTTGTTTCAATGTGCGTTTTCATTCCCAAAGATCGAATCATCGCCGTGATTTCATTTAAATCATACATCGCGGGCTCACCACCTGTTACAACAACGGTTTGAGCATTTGACTCTAGAAGTTCTTCTTTTAAATCTTTTAGAAAAACTACCTCGTGCTCTTCAGCATTCCAACTCTCTTTTACGTCACACCAAGGACAACCCACATCACATCCCGCTAAACGAATAAAATAGGCGGCTTTCCCCTGGTGATACCCCTCTCCCTGGATAGTATAAAAACTTTCCATTACAGGCAAACTAGCTGCCGTATCCAATGAAGCTTGCATAAGCTTGGGGTTTTCCATCCTGCAAAATTACAAAACTATAGCGACTCCAATGTAAAAACACTGTGTTGAAAGTCCTTAGGCAAAAGTAACTCGTCATTTCGCACTTGCAAGGTAAACTCGACAGGCTTATACGTGTCAGTGGTATAAAAAATTATGCGGATATCGAAATTAACGTCACTATCCTTAGAAGCGTCCTGGCTTGTGAAAAACAATGACTTCCCATTATTCAGAACAAGCGATCCAGCCGTAAGCGGAACAAGTTCAAAAACCGGATTAGAAATATCCAACAACGCCTCCCACATCGGGTCAGCTGCCGACAAACGAAGTTGGCGAATTGGATTTGCTTGGTTTGCATAGGTCAAAATACCTAATGTTCCCTTGGCTCGATTCTCGGTATAAGCATCTATGGCAATTCCATTATCCGAATAGAATCCAAAAAAACGTTTTTCTTCCGGCTGATTGAAAAGTATTTCTAATTTATCATAGGTGTAATCCAAAAGTTTTTCGCCAGTATGGAGACTGAAGGCAGAATAGCTCGCATCATGAATGCCGTTTTCTCGCCATTCAGCAATTAGTAGGTTTTGTTGCATCTGGTAATCCAATTGATGTAAATCAATCTGCCATTTTTCCTCAATACTTGAAACCTGTACGTGATTGAACCCAAGAGAATCGTCCAATATTTGTTGCTCTAATATACTTAGTACGCTACCATTCTCCAGAACTTTGTAAAAGGCATTATTTACAATAGTTTGTTTATCGACTGT
>JAFMKE010000066.1 GCA_017853115.1 Verrucomicrobiota bacterium | reverse complement strand
GGTCAAAAAAATCCTATCTTCACACTTAAGATGAAAGTTACTTTTCTTGGTACTGGAACTTCAAGTGGTGTGCCTCTCGTAGCCTGCCAATGTCATGTATGTACTTCACCAGATTGGCGAGACAAGCGTCTGCGATGTTCCGTTTTATTGGAATGGGATGATAAAAAAGTAATCATCGATGTAGGAACAGATTTTCGGCAGCAAATGCTTCGGGAAAATGTGAAGCAGCTCGATGCAGTGCTCATTACCCATGCCCACTTTGATCATATTGGTGGCTTGGACGAGTTACGCGCTTTTAATTTTGTTCAAGGAAAGGATATGCCCGTATACGCAGATGTGCTTGCATCAAATATGCTTAGTAACACTTTTGCCTATGTCTTTGCCGAAAACAAATACCCTGGCACCCCTAATTTGGAATTACACACCTTTCAAGATGATGCTTTTGAACTGCTAGGCAAAACTATAAACCCGATAGAAATCTTACACGGGAATATGCCCATCACTGGGTTTCGAATAGACGATTTCACTTATATCACAGATGCTAAAACAGTTAGTGAAGAAGCCAAGGCGAAAATAAAAGGCAGTAAAATACTAGTTGTTAATGCTGTCAGAGAAGAGCCACACCACAGCCATTTTAACTTGGACGAAGCTGTAGCTTTTATAGAAGAAATGGAGGTTGAAAAAGCATATCTAATTCATATTTCGCATCGCTTCGCGAGACATTCCGCAATCCAAAAGAAGCTACCCGCTAACATAGAAGTGGCATACGATAGTTTGAAGCTGGATGTTTGATAAAATGATTCGCTATTGCTTATTATTTTCTTTACTTTAGCGTAAAATCAATGATTTATGAAAAAACTACTCACGGTAGTAAGCAGCTTAATTTTCTTTTTACAATCATATGCCCAGGATACTATGGGTATGGATGAAAAAATTGATCATTTCTTTGGCATAGCCACAGGATGGTTTGTTAAAATTATTTTTTGGCAGATTCCCATTACCGATGAGGTGGGCTTGTTCTGGGTATTGATTCCATTAATTGTAGGGGCAACTTTCTTTACGATATACTTTGGATTTCCGAATATCCGACTTTTACCAACTTCGATTCGAACAGTACGTGGAGACTTCGAGCATGTTGAAGTAGATGAAGAACAACCCAACGTAACGGATCATGACAACCCAGATACCATACGAATTGAAGGTGCACAAGGGGAAGTTACTCACTTCCAAGCCCTAACAGCGGCCTTAAGCGCTACGGTAGGTTTAGGTAATATTGCGGGTGTAGCGGTAGCGGTTGTTATCGGTGGTGCCGGTGCCACGTTTTGGATGATTATCGCAGGACTCATCGGAATGTCCTCAAAGTTTGTAGAATGTACATTAGGGGTTAAATATCGTGAAGTTGGTGAGGATGGCAAGATATATGGCGGTCCCATGTATTACTTGAAAAAAGGATTAGCTGAAAAAGGTTTGGGAGGAGTAGGGAAGATATTAGCTATTTCCTTCGCCATTCTATGTATTGGTGGTTCTTTTGGAGGTGGAAACATGTTTCAAGCCAATCAAGCATTCGAAATATTTCAATCCGTAACAGGAGGAACTGAAAGCTTTATCCATGGCAAAGGTTGGTTATTTGGGATTGTTATGGCCATACTTGTTGGTATTGTTATTATTGGCGGCATCAAGCGTATCGCCCAGGTAACGGAGAAAATTGTTCCTTTTATGGCATTAATTTATGTAGGAGCTGCGATGGTGGTAATTGGCATGAATTACACCTTAATTCCAGAGGCTATTCAAACTATCGTAGTTAAGGCCTTCTCGCCCACTGCCATTACCGGAGGTGTTTTGGGCGTACTTGTTCAAGGCTTTAAACGAGCCGCTTTCTCCAACGAAGCAGGCGTAGGATCTGCTGCAATTGCGCACTCCGCAGTAAAAACGAAATACCCTGCTAGTGAAGGATTAGTTGCTTTGTTAGAACCTTTTATCGATACGGTTGTGGTGTGTACAATCACCGCTTTGGTCATCGTTATCGGCAATCTAGAAGGCCTATATCAATTTGGTGGAATGGATGGAAAAACAATGATAGAAGGAACGTCTACGATGCTTTCTGGCGTTGACTTAACCAGTTATGTTTTTGAACAACACATTCCGAATTCGTCTTATGTATTGACTTTAGCGGTTATCCTTTTTGCTTTCTCTACTATGATTTCATGGTCTTATTATGGATTGCAGTCTTGGACTTTTGTTTTCGGTAAAGGACGGAACAAAGAACTGACCTATAAATTATTATTTTGCCTATTTGTGGTAGTTGGCGCAGCGGCAAAAATGGGCAATGTTCTCGACTTTTCCGATGCGATGATCTTCGGTATGATGGTGCCTAATATGATAGGGCTGCTTTTCCTTTTCCCGAAAGTAAAAGATGAGTTAGCGAGTTACATTTCAGCAATCAAACAAAAGAATGAATGACAAGATTAAAGCTTTTTTAAGTTTATCAAATACAGAACAGAGGGGGATAATTGGCTTAGTGCTAATTATCCTCTTTCTTTTTACAGGAAGAATACTTTTTGAACGTCATGCTGCGAATCGCTTAAGTGCATTACAGTATGATGTCTTAGTTGATATAGGTACAACTGAAGTAAGTACTTCAAACATTCCGGAACAAGCAGCCGAGCATTTCGAAATATCTATCGATTTATTCCCTTTCGACCCAAATACCTCGAGTAAGGACGACTTCGTTCGCTTAGGTCTGAGTGAACAGGTAGCAGGGACCATAATCAACTATAGAGAAAAAGGCGGTCGATTCTATCAGCCTAATGATTTACAGAAAATATATGGCCTAAAAACTGACGATTACGAGCGACTTAAACCATATATAAAGATTTCTAGCTCGTCGTATGCTAAAGCAACGAGTCAGCCGATAACCATGCAAGGATCAAATTATACGCCTTCAAATCTTGAAGTCTATCCTAAGAAAGACATCAGAGTATTGGTTAATATAAACACCGCAGATTCCAGTCAACTCACCGCGGTAAAAGGTATTGGACCGGTCTATGCATCGCGCATTATTAAATATCGAGATTTATTAGGCGGATTCATAAACAAGGAACAACTCCTCGAAGTATATGGAATAACTCCCGAGATATACGAGCATATCTATTCACAAACAACATGTGAACCGACGGTAAAACCAATTAAAGTCCATGAAGCAGCATGGGTAGATTTAAAAAGCCATCCGTATATTAGCAAAGATTTGGCAAATCTCTTTGTAAACTACATTCAAAATCACGGAAAAATGGATAGTTTAGGGGTCTTGCTTAATCTAGATATTATAGATAAAGAAGATTATCAAAAACTTAAACCCTATCTAAGTTTCGACCAATGAGTTTAGAAAATGAGCTAAAAGCTATCATCAGAGATGTTGTTGACTTCCCTAAAGAGGGCATTGTGTTTAAAGACCTGACTACAGTATTACTTTATCCTGATCTAACCAAGAAAGTGGTTGAAGCTTTAGCGAATGCTATTGAAGATAAACCTGATGCCATCGCAGCGATTGAAAGCCGGGGTTTTTGGTTTGGTACACTTATCGCACAACACCTTGGTGTCCCATTTATTCCTTTACGAAAAAAAGGTAAACTCCCAGCAGAAACAGACCAAATTCACTATGATTTGGAATACGGGCAAGCCTCTATTGAAATTCATAAAGGACATGTCCAAAAAGGATGGAAGGTTATGATTCACGACGACCTTTTGGCTACCGGAGGGACAGCCTTAGCAGCGGCCCAATTGTTAGAAAGACAGGGAGCAAAAATTCACTCCTTTAATTTCCTGGTCCATTTAAGTTTTCTTGACGCTGGTTCCCTATTCAAACAGGCCTATCCCGCTGTGCCTTTGAATAGTTTGGTTAATTATTAAAAGTTAAACGCCGAATACGGTTCAAGAACCTATCAGATTGTATGTCGTGATCTAGACTAAAGCCAGCTTTAGCACCTCGCTCATATCTTCAACAAAGTGAAACTTGAGGCCTTTAATGTAGTCTGCATTGATTTCATTGACATCTTTCTCATTATCCTTACACATAATAATTTCCTTGATGCCTGCTCGTTTAGCTGCAAGAACTTTCTCTTTAATTCCTCCAACCGGCAATACTTTACCTCGCAAGCTAATTTCGCCTGTCATCGCCAGGAATGGTTTTACTTTTCTATCGGTAAACAAGGAAGCTAATGCACTTAAAATAGTTATACCTGCGGATGGACCATCTTTCGGCGTACCTCCCGCGGGGAAGTGAATATGTACAGTTTGATCTTTGAAACGATTATGGTCGATTTTCAACTCATCTGCATGAGCTTTCAAATAGGTAAATGCCGTAGTTGAAGATTCTTTCATCACGTCACCTAAGTTGCCCGTTAACTGCAATTGTTCCTTGCCCGGAAATTTAGCCGTTTCAATATACAGCACATCTCCACCAACGGCAGTGTATGCTAAACCTACCGCAACACCAGATGGATTCTTGTCTAATGATTTGTCATAATCAAAATGCGAAACACCCAAATATTCTTCCAGATCTCCCACATTCACGGAGATATTGTATTCCTCTCCCATGGTTATGCGCTTAGCTATTGCACGCATTACGGAAGCCACTTGACGTTCTAAATTACGCACACCACTTTCTCTGGTATATCGCTGTGCGAGTTCTTCAATCGTCTTCTTGCCAAGTTTTACTTGATTAGCCTTTAGACCATGTGCTTCGCGTTGTTGAGGAATGAGATGTTTCTTTGCTATTTCCACCTTCTCCTCTAGCGAATATCCACCGAGCTGAATGATTTCCATTCTATCGCGCAAAGCTGGCTGAATAGATCCCAACTCATTGGCTGTGGCAATGAACATCACCTTGCTTAAGTCAAATTCAGATTCTAAATAGTTATCGTAGAAGGTGCTGTTTTGCTCCGGATCCAATACTTCCAGCAAAGCGGAACTTGGGTCTCCACGAAAATCCTTACCCACCTTATCTATTTCATCTAGGATAAACACTGGATTGGAAGATTTCACTTTCTTCAAGGATTGAATAATTCGTCCTGGCATTGCTCCAATGTAGGTCTTTCTATGCCCACGAATCTCGCTCTCATCATGCAAACCACCTAAACTCATGCGCACATATTTTCTACCAATAGCAGAAGCAATGGATTTCCCTAAAGAAGTTTTACCTACACCTGGAGGGCCTACAAAGCAAAGGATAGGCGATTTTAAATCCCCTTTCAATTTGATAACAGCGAGATACTCCAGAATTCGATCTTTAATTTTATCTAAGCCATAATGCTCTGAATCCAATACCTTTTTTGCCTTAACCAATTCCAGATTATCCTTGGTAGTTACACCCCAAGGTAAATCAAGTAAAAGTTCCAAATGATTTATAATTAAAGCATATTCAGGTGCTGCTGGATTCGTTCGCTGCAACTTTTTATATTCCTTTTCAAAAGTTTCGGCCACCTTATCAGGCCAATCCATTTTCGCTGCCCGCTCTTTTAAGCCTTCTAACTCCTTGGCTGGTGACTCTTGACCTAACTCTTCCTGAATTGCTTTCAACTGTTGATGCAAAAAATAATCTCTTTGCTGCTTCTCGATATCAACTCGCGTCTTGTCCTGAATCTTATTTTTGAGATCCAGCATTTGAAGCTCATGATTTAAATACTCCAATACTTTTTTTGCCCGAATATTTAAATCATCGATAGCTAAAAGTTGTTGTTTTTCTGAAACCCCTACATTGAGGTTCGCAGAAATAAAGTTGATTAAGGTGAAACGGTTTTTGATATTTTTTAAGACTGCAGCAGCTTCAGAGGGAATATGATTCGACTTCTCGATAATCTCTTTAGCTAAATCTTCGATGGTAGAAATCAGCGCTTTAAACTCTTTCGTTTGTTTAGGCTTTTTTTCGTCCACTTTCAAAAAATTAGCACTCATGAAAGGATCTATCTGTACACCTTCAACTAAGCGGATTTTACTAATACCCTGTAAAATGACCGTGTTCGTTCCATCAGGCATTTTGAGCATCTTAATAATTCGCGCAAAGGTTCCAACCTCATATAAATCTTCAAAAGTTGGGTCTTCCTCTTTTGGATTGGTTTGGGCCAAAACACCGATAAGTTTGTCCTTACGATAAGCTGAACGAACCGCTTTAATGGACGAATCGCGGCCCACAGAAATAGGCATGATAACGCCAGGGAAAATAACCGAATTTCGAAGGGCTAAAACAGGAAGCGCTTCCTTTATCTCTATGTTGTCATCTGCGCCTAGCTCATCTTCACTAACTATAGGTAGAAATTCCGTATCCTCTTCGATACTAATAAAGTGATTGCCAAAATCCATATATATCCTCTTGTTTTATGCAAAAAGCGGTCGCCGCTTAAGCAGCAACCGCTTTTTATTTTCAATTGCAAATTTAATTTAAAAATACCTGATTTACTAAATTTGGCTTGATGATTAACTCGCCTTTTTCAACATCAACAGCAAAGCTAGAGCCTCCGCGAATTTCATTTGCTAAAAGTTTTCTTGAAAGCAGGTTAACAATGTCTCGCTGAATCAATCGCTTGATAGGTCTTGCTCCATATTGTGGATCATACCCTTCATCTGCAATTAAATCTAAGGCTCTGTCCGAGATATTCATTTGAATATCTTGAAGAGCTAATCGCTCCTGCAATTTCTTCACTTGCAGCATCGTAATTTCCTTCAAGTTACTTCTTGTCAGTGGTTCGAACATCGTAAGCTCATCAATACGATTCAAGAATTCAGGCCTAACTGCTTGTTGTAAACGTTGCATCACCTGAACTTTAGTTGCGGCATAAACCGCTGGCAAATCCTCAGATTCAACACCTGAGAAGTTCTCCTGAATAATATCTGAACCAATGTTTGAAGTCATTATAATTATCGTGTTTTTAAAGTTAGCAACACGACCTTTATTATCTGTTAAATGACCTTCATCCAATACCTGCAGTAAAATATTACTTACATCAGGATGTGCTTTCTCGAACTCATCCAATAAGACCACAGCATATGGTTTTTTGCGCACAGGTTCAGTTAACTGCCCACCTTCATCATAACCTACATAGCCTGGAGGAGCGCCTACCAGACGAGACACCGAATGTTTCTCCATATATTCGCTCATATCGATTCGAATAATCGCATTTTCATCATTAAACAAGTAGCTAGCCAATGCTTTAGAGAGTTCGGTTTTACCCACTCCTGAACTACCAATAAAGAAAAATGATCCGATTGGTTTATGTTCATCTGCTAAACCAGCACGATTTCTTCGAATAGCATTGGATACGGCAGCTATTGCCTCTTTTTGACCTATTACTCGCTTACCTAATTCTTCTTCCAATCGGAGTAGTTTCATACGCTCGGTCTCCATCATTTTCGATACTGGAATACCAGTCCATTTCGAAACAATCTCCGCGATGTCCTCTCGATCAACCTCTTCTTTGAGTAAACGTGACTCACTGTTGATTTCTTGTA
Organism: Verrucomicrobiota bacterium; assembly: GCA_017853115.1. Lineage (GTDB taxonomy): Bacteria > Bacteroidota > Bacteroidia > Chitinophagales > UBA8649 > JAFMKE01. The sequence goes on along the minus strand of JAFMKE010000066.1, from coordinate 2,878 downwards.
AGCTACTTTCTAGTTTCGCCAATTCATCTTCGGCGAGTTTTATCTTACCATAACGAATCTCGGCTACTTGTCCATAATCCCCGTTGCGCTCTAATTGCTCCGCTTGCAACTTAAAGCTATCGATTTCCTTTCTCTTCGCTTGAATACCATCAAGCAGCTCTTTCTCCTTCGACCATTTTGCTTTAAAGGCTGTTCGCTTCGCTGTCCATTCAGCAATTTGCTTCGTCAAATCTTCGATTTTCTTTTCGTCTTTTTCACGCTTAATGGCCTCTCGCTCAATTTCTAATTGACGAATTTTTCTTTCGATTTCATCCAACTCTTCAGGCATGGAATCAATCTCTAAACGCAATTTAGCCGCTGCTTCATCAATGAGGTCAATCGCTTTATCAGGCAACTGCCTATCGGTAATATAGCGAGTTGACAATTCTACCGCTGAAATAATTGCATCATCTTTGATTTTCACCTTGTGATGCATTTCATAGCGATCCTTCAAACCACGTAAAATAGAGATTGAATCTTCCATACTTGGTTCATCAATAATTACTCGTTGAAAACGTCTTTCCAAAGCCTTATCCTTCTCAATATACTTTTGATACTCCTTATTGGTTGTAGCTCCAATAGCGCGCAAATCACCTCTTGCCAGCGCTGGCTTTAAAATATTAGCCGCATCCATAGCCCCTTCAGTGGCTCCTGCACCAACCAAGGTATGGATTTCATCAATAAACAAGATAATACTACTTCCTGCCTCTTGAACCTCTTTAATAACCGCCTTTAACCTTTCCTCAAACTCACCACGATATTTAGCTCCTGCCATCAGCAAACCTAAGTCTAAAGAAAATATTTCTTTGGACTTCAAATTCTCCGGTACGTCGCCATTAACAATACGATGGGCTATCCCTTCAGCAATTGCCGTTTTCCCTACACCCGGTTCGCCAACCAAGATGGGATTGTTTTTCGTCCTGCGTGATAAAATATGCAATACACGTCTTATTTCCTCATCACGACCGATAACTGGATCAAGTTTGCCCTCTTGCGCTCGAGCATTTAGATTAATCGCATACTTAGAAAGTGCATTGTATTTAGCTTCCGCATTTTGATCGTTTACCTTACTACCCTTGCGTAGTTCCTCTATTGCGGCTTTGGTAGCAGCTTCACTCATTCCCAAATTTTTCAATTCTTTCGCTAGGGAATCGTTTACACTAAGGAGGGATAGGATGAGGTGTTCAATACTCACATAGCTATCCCCCATGTCTTTCATCAAGCTATTCGCTTTCAGCATCACCTGGTTAAAATCCTTACTAGGATAAGCAGCAGATTCACTACTTTGCTTGGGTAAAGCTTTGAGTTTAGCATCCATCATGGCATTCAACTGCCCTGATTCAATGTTCATTTTATTTAATAAAAACGGTAGTACGTCCTTATCGCTTTCCGCAATCCCTTTGAGCAGGTGTATGGTTTCCATACTTGGGTTATTATTGTTGAAGGCCAATTGCTGAGCAAAACTTAGCGCCTCCATTGATTTTTGTGTGAAATTATTTGCATTCATTTCTTCTTCTCCTTTTATTCATTTGTTTAGACCTCTTGTCTTCTCAGAATTTATCAAATTATAAACCACTTCATAGAATCGGAATTTATGTCGCTCAAACTTTAAAAAATAAGACAAAATGACATTGTTTTATTCGTTTTACCGGACCATCGGTTTGTTTTTGACAAATATTAAAAAAACACCATACTCAATTTATATATCTTTGCTCCATGAAAAACTTCAAGCAGTTAATCCTTTTGATTCTTACAATCGCATTTCTTTCGCTGCATGCGTGTAAAAGCGATCCTAAACCAAGTGAAGGTAATACTGAAGTTATTGGCAATGACACTCTTCGCTTATTGGATAGTTTGATTCAGCTTGACCCGAGGAACTCGGTTTTATACTATGACAGGGCCACCTATTACAGAGGAAGTGGCAACTTACCTAAGGCTATGGCTGATATTTATAGTGCTTTGCATATCGATAGCTCCAAAGTCAACTATTATCTGTTCGGGGGTGAGCTTTTCTTGGAAATGGGAGAAGGTGTAAAAGCTGCTGCTTTAATGAGTAAGGGTATTAATATGAATCCTAGCAATGAGGAACTCTATTTAAAAGCCGTTGAATACAACCTGTACTTGCAAAATTATGAGTCTGCGTTGAACTTCGCCAATGACTTAATTGAAATCAACAAGTATAACGCCGATGCCTACTTTTTAAAAGGCTTGATTTATAAAGAAATCAAGAAAACAGATAAGGCCATCTCCACTTTTCAAACCTGTATTGAAGTAGATCCGACTTTTTACAATGCCCATATGCAACTGGGATTATTATACTCTTCTCAAAGTGATGATTTAGCCTTACAATATTTTGAGAATGCCCTTAGCTTGGATGAAAATAGTCGTGAAGCGTATTATGCTATAGCTTATCATTATCAAGAAAAAGAAGATTATAATAAGGCAGTAAAAGCGTATAAAACGATGGTTTCTAAAAATCCGAAAGATCATGAAATATTCTTCAACCTTGGTCATTGTTACATAGGACTTGATTCACTAGATAAGGCATATAATCATTTTGATATGGCTGTTAAAATCCATCCGCAATATGCAGGAGCTTATTACATGAAAGGCAATGTTAGCGAAAGCCAAGGCAAGTATTTTGATGCCTTATACAACTATGAGCAAGCCTTAAAAATGCTGCCGGGTGACGAACGTATCTTGACTGCTATTGAACGGGTGAAGGAAGGGGGATAGATTCAATTAAAAATGAAAAATTAAGAATTAAAAGTTTCAAGTATAAAGGCCTTTTACTATCCATTTTTGAAATCAACTTTGTACTTATACGAGATTAATTTTG
>JAFMKE010000065.1 GCA_017853115.1 Verrucomicrobiota bacterium | reverse complement strand
CCGTCCTCTGCCGAAGCAGTTCCCAAGGATTTTTCTTGAATGAGAATATTGGCATACGCTAATGGATCTTGACTGCTTGCATCAAGCACAGCGCCAGTAATGCTCAGATTACATTCTTGTGCTTGAAGCCACCCAAGGTTTAGGATGAGAAAATATAGAATAAATTTATTGAACACTGATTGGGAAAGTAACTTCAATATCGGTTTCTCCTCCAGCATTAGTAATGTCACCGGATATTACCCCAGCAGCATTTTTGTTTGGTTCATGTCGAAGGGTTATGGTTAAATCGCCTGCTCCTGAAGCACCGGTTTGAACTACAGTAGTCAAACCAATAGGTTTATTATTCATATCTACATCGTTATAATTCACGCTGAGTGTTGCTAGGCTTGAAGAAAAGAAAAACTGGTGTTCTATACCTTCCTCTTCAATTTCTTCCGTAATGTCCTCAACTGGAGTTGCTGTTTCGTTTAGAATCGTTAAAGTGCCATTATAAGTCGTATTAGCGGCAAGCTCCCCTCCTGTGATTATTGGAGCATTTCCTCCATCACCATCTAAATCCTGGAATGTCATGCTAACTGGCATTCCTCCTAAATTTGGGGTTAAAACATAGCGTAAAGTGGTAATTACTTCCTCTTCGTTTGGAACTTCTGGATCATCTTTAGAACAAGATGTAATTAATAGCAATGCGGATGTTAGTATGAATAATGATTTTTTCATTGTATTTATTTTGAGTTGACTAATGTTGCAAAGATAATCTTAATGCAACAAAGTTGCAATAAAATGCAAAAATAAAAAAAGACTCGTTGTAAATTAATTGCAACGAGTCTTTGTATTAAGGTTTTTTGTAATTCGGCTTATTTACCTAGTTTGTAGCTTAAGCCAGCTCCTGCAAATCCGGCAGAGGAAGTGGTGTTCAATCCAAGTCCCCCGTTTAGATCAAGAACAAGTTTATTGGTAGCGGCAAACCGAGCTCCGGCATTTATACCCATATTTGGTGAGTGGGCAACGCGGACATGATTAAAGTGCTCTGCATAAAGATCGATTTTTTCGCAAACATGCGTTAATACTCGAATGGTATAAACTAAATCAGGATTTTTAGCCGAGTCAGGACCATCTATGGCCACACCTGTCCAACGAAGACCAAGGTTATATCCGAAAACCATTCGTTTACCCATGTTATGATTGACAAATAATGCCATTTCTGGCGTTACATAGCTTGGCCTGTCTATCAATACATAGGGTCTAGATGTTCCATCTTCATTAAATGCTGAGCGCATGGTTGTATTCACGGATAAAGCCAAGTACAAGGATGCATCGGCAGCACTTTTCTTTTTAGAATCAATAAACTGCGTACGCACCGCAATTTCAAATGGCGACCAGTAGGCATATCTATCGGTAGAGAAAGAACTATTTTTATCCTGAGGGTCTTGCTTGACTTGGCGGTTGCTCATGGCAAAGTTTAGCTCCACATACTTGCTTAAGCCCAATCGTAATCGCCCTTCTAATGGGGTCATTACACGCTGCGTAAATAGAGGGCTTGGTGAATCGGTCCATTCATAATCAAAACCTAATTCGACTTGAAGACCTTTTTTAATGTTCTCGCCAGTTTTGGTATATGCTCCGCGGTCCGTGGTACTTACTTTCGATTTGAATTCATCTCTCTTCAGCATGGCTACTTGGCTGAATCCATAAAAGGTTAAAGCGCTTAAGCAAAACAAAGTAAAAACTTTCTTCATGGTGTTTTTTTAAGGTGTAGGTTTTAAATTTTAAATGGTGATGGCTCAGCACTTACTCAGTCATAAAAGCCTCCGTCATGCCAATAGAAGAAAATCCACCATCGTGGAATAGGTTCTGCATAGTAACCATTCGGGTTAAATCACTGAACAAGGCAATGGTGAAATCAGCACAGCTGTCTGAGGATGCATTTCCGAGAGGAGATAATTTATCTGCGTAATCGTAAAACACATCAAATCCTTTCACTCCTGACCCTGCAGTTGTCATGGTCGGTGATTGCGAGATTGTATTTACCCGCACTTTCTTCTTTGTGCCGTAATGGTAGCCAAAAGATCGTGCAATTGATTCTAGGGTTGCTTTAGCCTCTGCCATATCGTTGTAGCCTGGAAAGGTTCGCTGAGCGGCAATATATGTAAGGGCTACTACAGAACTCCACTCTTTTAGTGCATCTTTTTGATAAGCAACTTGCAAGACTTTATGAAAAGACAATGCGGAGATATCTAGTGTTTTTAGAAACCAATCATAATTTAACTCAGTATAGGCTTTGTTTTTTCGAACATTCGGGCTCATGCCAATACTGTGTAATACAAAATCAAGCTGACCATATTTACTTATCGCTTGGTCGAATAGCGCTTCTAAATCTTCAATACTCGTTGCGTCAGCAGGTATCACTTCGCTAGAGCAAGCTTCTGCTAATTCATTGATTTTACCCAAACGAAGTGCAACGGGTGCATTACTTAGTATAAATTCAGCGCCTTGTTCTTTCGCTTTCAATGCCACTTTCCAGGCTATTGAATTTTCGTCCAGCGCGCCAAAAATGATTCCTTTCTTTCCTTTTAATAAGTTATTCATACGATTTTTTTTCTTCTATTACGTTAAGGTCAATAGTATAATACCCACTATTTGCGGTGTTAAACACAGACTCAAAGATAGCCAGATAAATGATGCCCGTTTGGTTTGCATATGCCGTGTAGCTATCCCCAGCCTTTAATTCTTCTCCGTTTTGACCAATCTTAAACACTACTTGCCCGTAACTAGGTTTACTTCCCTCGGCACCTACTGAGCCATTTACTCCGCCATCGGGGAAGTAAATATTGCCGGATAAACTTGCTAGAACAATCTGTCCGTCAGCCCGAATATTTATCTGATCCCCTTTTTTAACTAGAATTCCTGTATTCAACCAGCCATCTTCTTTTTTACCTGAAATATGTTGGTTTGCAAATAGCTTAAATGTGTTTTTATTCGCAATTCCTTGGGTCACGATCTTGACATCAAGGCGAGCAATATCATTTCTTTCAATTTGAATATTGCCGTAATCGGTAGATAACGTGATGTTATCAAACTCAAACATTCCTTCAACACGAAATTCGTTGTTATAAATCAAGACATCTTTCAAGCTGTAGTTTGGACTTATCTTATGTTTAGCTAGCATTACCTCATACAAGGTTTGAATATTTAGATCCTCACTGCCTAAACTAAATGTTGATGAACTTAAGTAGGCTTTGATGAAAGGGATAGCACCTTCTTCCATTCGCACAATTTCATCAAATGATTTTTCTCGTTCCTTTTCATTTCCATTTTCCAATTTTTCCAACAGGCCAAGTAAATGCCCTTTATCAAAACGACCATCAGTTAACCCAATATCTATCGAATTAATGGCATCGATAGGAAGGTTTAATGTGCCGAAATCTGTCTTAAAAGCTATTGTCGTGATATCCGTTGTTCCCGTTAGGATATCATCATTTTTTAGGTGAACACTTAGCTCAGCAACTTCAGTTTGTGCTTGGACCTGCCAGAAGCTGGAGGAGATAATGATGAGGAGTAGTAATCTCATTGTATAAATTTAATATTTTCCGCCAAAACAAAGGGCAGCTACTAAATCCTCATCTAATTGAGGCAACTTGGTCCTTTCTACCATAAAGGAAGTTAGCTCAGCTATTTCCTTGAAGATGTAGTGTTTGTTTAGCGCAGCTTGCAGATAATCTTTGCCCGTACTACCACCAGTACCAACGCGCGTGCCAATCATACGGTGAACCATATTGATATGTCGGAAGCGCCAATTAGCCATTTGCTCATCAATATCTAACAAGGTATTCAACAATTGGTAAGGCATTTGGAGGATAGGGTAGTCTCGGTAAAGAATAATAAAAAGAGCAGCTCTGGATGCACTTGGACTTAATCTTCTTTGTAAATCTTTAGCACCGAAGCATACATCTTTAAAGCGTTGGATGTTTGGCTTTTCCTGTTCGTTTAGGCTTTCTTCATAGGTGCGCAAATAATCTTTCCAAAAAACATGCATGTCTTCATTGTTGTCTGGGTACTTTCTCACATAACTATCCCAGTATTCATCGCCACCCCAAAATGGCATTCTTTCCAACCATTCATTCAATAACTCTATGAATGTTTTATGCGATTCAAGACCTTCGATAAATTTTTTGTCTTCAGGCTTAAGTTGAGAAGTATAGTATTGCTTTCCAAAGCGTTCGTCCATCTTTAATCCTAGCGTGGCTTCTATCTGTTTAAATTGAATGCTTTGGAAACCTGAAGCAGGTCGGAGCGAATCTCTAAAATCCAGAAAATCAAGGGGCGTCATAGTCTCTATCACATCCACTTGTTTTACCGCTATCTCCAAAATTTTGACCACACGTTTCAAGCGGTGCACGGCAATTTGTAAATCGGGCGAAGTATCAATGATGGTGTCTTGGCTAAAAACTTTTGCGACCGCTTCGATTTCGTGCAAAATTTGTTTGAACCACAACTCGTATGTTTGATGAATAATAATGAATAACATTTCATCATGGGCCTCATTCCCCGCCACTCCACTCTCGGGCAGTTGAGCATTTAGGATTTTGTCTAATTGTAAATACTCACTGTAGTACATATTTCCTTTAGCCATGAAATCAATTTAGGTCAGCAAAGTTACGGAAATAAATATTGATTATGCCTGAAGCGTGAGCACGGCTTACCTTATGTCAAATATTTCTATAATCGCTTGGAATTAAAGAAATCCATGATGAGTGCTTCACATTCTTGGGCTAAAATTCCAGCAACAATTTTCGTTTTTTTCGGAAACAAATGCATGTTTCTACTCAAGCATCCTTTTTCTGGATCACTTGCGCCATAAACGATTTGACCAAGTTGACTCCACTGGATTGCGCCACCGCACATTAAACAGGGTTCCAAGCTTACATAGAGGGTGCAATCTTTCAAATATTTGCTATTCATGTATTCCTCTGCTGCTGTAATCGCAATCATTTCTGCATGAGCAGTAGAATCTACCAAGCGCTCGGTCTGATTGTATCCTTTAGCAATCACTTGATCTTTAAAAACGATAATAGCACCAACGGGCACTTCGCCCTCTTCTTTGGCTTGTTTGGCCAAATCCAAGGCTTTTCGCATAAAGTGCTGATGTTTATTGTCCAGATCCATCTACGGTACAATAATTTTTAGCGCACTAGGAATAATATTTACTTCAAAGTCACCCAAACCGATGAGTTCCCCATCTGATTCAGCCTTAACCAAATCTTTGTTTTTGGCTTGCACTTTAATTTGCTTGCATTTTAAGGTTTCAACTTTTGGATGAGTGATATAATTGCCATCGAAAAGTTTGTGTACAATAGATACTATCTCAGCTTTAGATAAGTTTTTACCGTATGTAAGTTCAAAAAAACCATCATTGATTTCAGCGTTTTTTGAGAGCATCATTCCTCCGCCAGCATATTTTCCAATGCCTGCAATAAGCATGAAAATCTCCTCATCCAACAGTGGTTTCCCATCCACTTCTACTTTCAATTGTTGCGGGTCATAATTAAATAGACATTTCACCAAACCAAATAGGTAGGCAATTTGTCCAAAGCGCTTTAAATCCACTGTGTGCTCAACGACATAAGCATCATAGCCAATACCTGCAAAATTCATAAAATACTCCTCACCATGTCCATCCGCATAGCTCAGCTTCCCAGCATCTTGTAATGCAGTTTTACCTTGCTTAATTAGTTGAATCATGTCATCGTAATTTCGAGAGATGCCATAATGTCTTACCCAGTCGTTTCCTGTTCCTATTGAAATGAGCGACAACTCAACTTCCGTGCTGGGCACTTCAGATTGACCAAGTACGCCATTGACTAAATGGTGCATAGTTCCATCCCCGCCAACGCCGATAAATTTTCTAAAACCTTGCTTCAAAGCATGCTGCACATGCTCAATGTTTTCGCGGTGTTGGGTAGATAAGGCATAATCAAATTCCAAGCCGGCTTGTTCCAATTTTTGTTTGATGCTTGGCCAGTCTTTACCAGATTTTCCCGCACCAGAATTCGGGTTCACACTTACGAAATATTTATCACTCATGGTTGGGGTTTAGGGCGTGCAGTTTCTTATAGTTTAGCGCTAAAATTACCGCACCTAAAATTACGAATAAACCTAAAATATACATTGTCAAAGAAATATACTCGCTGGAGGCAAAAAATGGAATACTGAATAGGCCAATAAATATTATTCTAAAAACAGCATTAATTACCGTAAAAACACTTCCGGTTCGCCCAATGATATGATTATCGATTACCCTAAAGATATAGGTCGTTCGCATGATCCGAATTCCTGCATTGGCAAAACCGATAATTGCATAGGCGATGTATAAGAGAATAAAATTCTTATTCATTCCAATGAAAAAGTACATTATCCCCGCGATGAGGCTTAGAGCTATTATGCCAAAGGTTAACTTGCGCTTAGGGAAAATAAACAAGATTAAAAATCCGCTTAGTAAACTTCCCACAGCGAAAGAAGCCTCTGTGAAACCATAAACACTCTCTGACCCTTGTAAAAATTTCTCAATAAATATGGGTATAGTATAAAAACTGCATACTAAAACAGAGGCAAAAACAAATCCAGCTAGTGTGCCAAATAATAAGATTAAAGGGCGGTCTCGTAAGTATTCAAATCCTTCCTTTAATCGGCTTACAAAGCTATCTGCACTTTTTACTCCACGGTCTACTAGTGATTCGTAGCGAATGGCGCTTAAAAGTATAAATCCAAGTAAATAAGTGCCGGCGTCTAACATAAATATTTCATGCATTTGCCAGGAATTGAATTTCCAATGCATAAAGCTACCCTCCATTAGAAATGCAGCTACGGCACCTGATAAGATAAAAGTAGTTTGTCCCTGAACTTCAATGGCTGAACTTATCGTTCCATACCGCTTCTTTTCTGTAATCTCTTGAGCAAATGCATATAGATTAGGGTAGTGAATGTTGTATATTAACTTCGTAATTATCATGATAGCCGCAGCCATCCATAGGCTGGTTTTCCCCCAGTACCAACCTAAACCTGCAATGGAGGCAACGCCCAACAATCCTGCGGTTTGGATGCTAAGCATTACCTTTTTTCTGTCATGGCGATCAACAAGTGTGCCCGCATAAGGTCCCCAAAACAAGGTGAAAATGGTAACAATTAAAAACAATAAACCATACAAGCCCGGTCTACCCAGATCATTGGCAATAAACCAAGGAATCGCGATAAGACTAATTCCTTGCGATACGCCACTCACGGTATTAGCAGCGAATAGCAGAATGATGGCTTGTTTGTTTTTCAAAAGTGTAATTTTACGCTTCAGGAATGAAAACGGATAGCAAAGAAAAGGATTTATTTCTTAAACTCTGTCGATATTGTGCCTATCGCGAAAGGGCTATTAGCGAGGTTCGAGAGAAGATGACTGCCCTGGATATTAATGAAGGACTTCAAAAGCGCTTGATTGCGCATTTGATTGCAGAAAACTTCATTCACGAAAAGCGATACGCAGAAAGTTTTGCACGAGGAAAATTCCGCAATAACCGATGGGGCAGGCTAAAAATTAGTAAAGCACTCCTTGCCAAACAAATTCATCGACAAGATATTGATTATGGTTTATCTCAAATAGAAGAAGAGGAATATAAAGCCACGCTAATTCAGTTGATGCACGGCAAAATGAGAAGTATAAAGAATCGCAACTTGTTAGTGAAAAGAAAAAAAACTGCCGATTTTTTGATAGGTAAAGGATTTGAACCGTATTTAGTTTGGGATATTTTAAAGGCCGAATTTCCCGGGTAGAGTGTGAATAGAACTTTTTCCTTATTTTTACTTCAACTTTAAATGCCCCAGTTTGCCGAGCAAATCGTATCGATATAGTTTAATCGTACCTGTCTACAATAGTGCATCGACTTTGCCTAAATTGTTAGAGGCTTGTGAGCATTCTTTGTCTGTGGATGATACTCAAATTATTTTTATTAATGATTTTAGTTCAGATAATAGCTGGGAGGTTTTACTACAGCTTAAAAAGCAAAGCCAGATAGATTTGATCTTGGTGTCTCTTGCAAGTAATTTTGGGCAACACGCTGCTTTATTTTGTGGTCTGCAATATGCAGAGGGTGAGTATATTGTGACACTAGATGACGATTTGCAGCATCACCCCCGTGAGATTGAAAAATTGGCTGAAGCTATTGAATCCGAAAATGCTGATTTGGTTTATGGGATCTATGCACAAAAGGAGCATGGTGCCCTGCGGAATATGGGCAGTGTGGTGTTTGCTGCAATAGTGAATAAGTTTGCAAGTACTCCTTTGCAAGGGTCTTCTTTTAAATTGATGCGTAAATCTCTAGTGGAGAAAGTTCTCCATCACCCGCATTATAATTTCTATCTTGATGAAGTGATTGCTTGGTACAGTAAGAAAACTTCTTTTACTCAAGTGGAGCATGGTAAAAGACTGCATGGATCCTCAGGTTACTCACCTGTTAGTTTGATAAAAATGAGTATTGGTATATTATTGAATTACACTGCATTGCCACTCAAGTTTATTACTTGGTTAGGGATTCTTTCTTCGTTGATTTCATTCGGGTTTGGTATTTTTTATATTTATGAGAAATTGAACAATGATGCTCAAGTAGGATTTACGGCCATTATAGTTTCCATCTTTTTCTCAACAGGCTTGATTCTCTTCTCCCTTGGTATTATCGGAGAATATATCAGTCGTATATTTCTTATCCAAACTGGGAAGCCTCCTTTCAAAATAAAAGAGGTTGAACGATGAAGCTATCTTTAGGGGGAGTTAGGCTTAAGCGCCTTAAAGAGCAGGATCTGGAAATGTTGCGCACTTGGCGTAATGATCCGAAGATAAGGCGTGTTATGTTTTTTCAAGAGTATATAACGCGTGATATGCAATTGAAGTGGTTCACTTCCTTAAGTGAGTTAGACTATTATTTTGTTATTGAAACTGGGAATAAGTCAGTTGGACTTATTCATTTGAACATAGATGAAAAAGATAAGTACAGTGCTTTTGCGGGCCTGTTTATCCATGATGACTCATATTGGGGTACACAAGTTCCTGTTTATTCTTCTCTTGCTTTGTTAAATTTTGCATTTAAAGAGCTCGATCTGAAACAAGTTTTGGCCAAAGTGAGGAAAGATAATTCCGCAGCTATTCGATACAATCAATCATTAGGGTTTTCAGCCATTCAAGAGGAATGTCAGGTATTGACAAAGAATGATTTTTTTCGTCGTACCCAATCCTTGTATGACCGCCTAAAAAAAGAAAAGCCATCCCAATAAATTGAGATGACTTTTTCTAAACCAAGACTATGAAATTGACCATTCATTTACTTCATACTGTAGAGTGTAGTAGAAAAACTACTCGTCTTGAGCACCTTTAGCATTTGAAGTAAACATATCCCCTAAAGTAGGTTTCATCTTCCCTTCTTATTTAGTTCAGAATTTAGAATTAAACACCAAAATTCTTTGCTAAATAAGATTTAGATTTCAGTTGTCGTAAGCTTTAATCTAACTCTTAGGTCTTAATACGGAAGACTAAATTCTTTTGTTTCATAAATATTCCAAAATCTTTACATTTTGTATCCCTGATTGCATATTATTATATTTACCTTTAAGAAAGATGTCGTCATCGCCTAAAATAGAACTTGCAAAACTGCCAGATAATGAGCTGATTGAACGCTTTCGTTATTCTCACGATAACCAATATGTGGGTGAACTCTACACGCGATATGCTCACTTGGTTTTAGGTCTGTGTATTAAGTATTTTGAGGATGTGGATATGGCGAAGGACGCCACAATGAGTATATTTGAATTACTCCTCCATGAGTTGAAACGGCATCACATCGATCATTTCAAAAGTTGGCTGTATACGGTTTCTAAAAATTATTGTTTGCAAGAGCTACGCAAGAAGAAATCGAGAAACAAGAAAGAAGATCTTTTCAAAGATTTTCTACAGGATACTATGGAAAGTGAATTGGACATGCATCCTAAAGAGCACAAGGAGCTACTTCTTTTGAGAATGGAAAAGTTGCTTCCCACATTGAAAAATAATCAGCGATTGTGTTTGAAAATGTTTTATTTGGAAGGAAAGTCGTACGTTGACATATCTTATGAGTTGAATTTCTCTCTTAAAGAAGTAAAAAGTCATATTCAAAATGGCAAACGAAATTTAAAAATTAAAATGCAAGAAGACGATGTCTGAGCAGAACGAAAATAAGGATTCATCATTTTTTGAAAAGTACTTCTCGAAAAATACTTCGGAGCAAGAAAGAAAGGTTATGCGCGAGCGTGTAGCACCTGATTCTTTTGAGGCTGAAGCTATGGAGGGGTTTGAATCGCTAGAAAATGATGCCGCAGCCTTATCTGCCATTAGAGATATTCAACAACAAGTTGCTAAAAAGACAGGCCTTGAACAGTCCCGTAAAGTTGTTTTTCCTGTTTGGAAATCAATTGGTATAGCTGCAAGTATTGCAGTTTTTGTAGTGGTGGGTTTTGCAATTAGTAATATGCTTGAGGAAGATAAGTCAGTGGCTAAAAATGAAAATTCTGAATCAATTTATAGAGGTGACTCACCAAATTTCGAAGCGGAGGAGCAAGGTTCAAGCTTATATGAACAGGAGGAAGATCAAAGTACAGGTCTGCTGGATGTAGCTCAAGATTCGGAGCAATTGGATAAAAGAG
>JAFMKE010000064.1 GCA_017853115.1 Verrucomicrobiota bacterium | reverse complement strand
ACTTGGTACTCTTTTTTCCCTTTCCGCTCAACTTGACGATACTTAGTAATTCGAACTTCAGCTTCTAAAGTGTCGTAACCTAAGAATTTTGTTAAATCGCTTTCAACTAATACAATCCAGTCACTTTGATCTACTTGTTCTGCATTTCTTGACCGTTCTTTTTGTTCTTTCATTGCTTGGTTAAATCCAGCAATATCAACCTTCATTGATTTTTCAGATAGGATAAGTTGCGTAAGGTCAAGAGGAAACCCGAAAGTGTCGTAGAGTTCGAAAGCTTTTCGGCCATCAATAATGTCAGTGGAGGAGTTTTTAATCAATTCGTCAATTAGCTTTAAGCCTGTCGACAGGGTTTTAAAGAAACTGCTTTCCTCTTCTGTAATTACCTTAGCAACGAAATCGTGTTGTGCTTGTAATTCGGGAAATACTCCTTCAAACTGACTTTCCAATACAGGTAAGAGTTTCGCTAGGAATGGTTGCTCGAAACCGAGGTAGGTATAGCCATATCGCACAGCTCTGCGTAAAATACGACGAATTACATATCCCGCGCCATTACTTGCCGGTAGTTGTCCGTCAGCAATTGTAAAGGAAATCGCACGAATGTGGTCTGCTATTACCCGAAACGCAATGTCTCGTTGGGCATCTTGACCATATTTTTGTTCAGCAAGATTTTCTAAGGCTTCAATTAAGGGAGTAAAAACGTCTGTGTCGTAATTGCTCGATTCATTTTGTAAAACCCGAACTAAACGTTCGAATCCCATGCCTGTATCCACATGCTTATTCGGTAATTTCACAAGAGAACCATCAGCTTTACGTTCGAACTCAATGAATACGTTATTCCAAATTTCGATGACCTGATCATGGTCTTTATTCACCAAACTTGACCCTGGTACTTTCGCTCGTTCTTCCGCACTTCTCCCGTCATAATGAATCTCGGAGCTTGGGCCACAAGGTCCTGTATCGCCCATTTCCCAGAAATTATCTTTTTTATTGCCGTTGATAATTCGGTCTGCGGGTACAAATTGTTTCCATGTGTCAAAGGCCTCCTGATCGAAAGGTATACCTTCTTCCTCGCTTCCTTCAAAAACGGAAACGTACAAGCGACTTTTATCGATTTTGTATACTTCGGTCAGTAACTCCCAAGCCCAGCTCAAGGCTTCTTTTTTGAAGTAATCCCCAAAGCTCCAGTTGCCTAGCATCTCAAACATCGTATGATGATAACTATCTACACCTACTTCTTCTAAATCGTTGTGTTTCCCTGAAACACGCAAACATTTCTGCGTATCTGCTATGCGCGGATGGCTTACTGCCTTGTTGCCAAGGAAATAGTCCTTGAACTGATTCATGCCAGCGTTGGTAAACATCAAAGTGGGATCGTCCTTTACTACTATGGGGGCAGATGGGACAATTTTATGTTGTTTAGATTCAAAAAACTCCAAAAATGTCTGACGTATTTCCTTCGCTGTTTTCATGCCTGCTTTAACGATTTTTAATGAGCTAAGCTTAAATTTATTTAGCTATCTTTGGCATGATAGCTATCACTTTAAGTCTACAAAAATACGTTTTTATCTAGCTGTGAAAAAAGAAAAGTTCTATTATAATTTAAAAACCTTGCAATACGAAAAAGTAAAGGTTTCATGGACTACTCGGATTATACGCTTTCTTGGATTTTTTTCTGCCGCTATCGTAACAGCATTCTTGATAACCATTATTGGTGGATCACTCTTTTCCTCTCCAAAGGAGAAGATGTTGATGCAGGAAAATAAGACCCAAAAAGAGCAATTGCAATACCTCAGTTCATCGATTGAAGAGCTTTCGACCATTGTGGAAAATTTGCAAGAGCGAGATAGAAATATTTATCGGGTAATTTTTGAAGCTGAACCTGTTTCTTCTTCGGTTTGGAATTCAGGGGTTGGCGGAAGTGCCAGATATCAAGAACTTGCCAAATACAATACCGGTGAATTGATGGTAGATGTGAATATGAAGTTAGATGCCTTAAAGCGCAAAATGTATTGGCAATCGCAATCCTATGATGAAATTGCTAAATTGGTTCATAATAAGGAGGAAAAGTTGCAATCTTTGCCGGCGATTCAACCGGTTTCTAACAGTGATTTAAAACGAATGGCCTCAGGTTATGGATGGCGTATTGACCCAGTTTACGGGGTGAGTAAGTTTCATGCGGGGATGGACTTTACAGCACCTACGGGAACAGAAATCTACGCCACAGGTAAAGGCGTTGCGGTTAAAGTAAGTTATTCCACAGGGGGTTACGGTAATCGCGTGATTATTGATCATGGATATGGTTACCAGACCTTGTATGCTCACTTGAGCGAGTTTGCTGTAAAACAAGGCGAGACAGTGCAACGCGGGCAGGTAATTGGTTATGTTGGAAATACAGGTAAGTCTGTTGGTCCTCATTTGCACTATGAAGTGCATAAGAATGGAGAAAAAGTGAATCCCGTTTATTTTTATTACCAGGATTTAGATGATGAGCAATTTGAAGAAATGATTCGTTTATCTGAAAATACGGGTAGTTCTTTAGATTAATGTTTTAATCCTCTGCATTGTAAGTGTTAACTTAAGTTTCTGGAGTTGTGAATTGATTAGTTGAGTTTGCTAAGATGAAGCATTAAATTCGTTTGAATAAAAATGTTGCTGCAACGGGAGTTTATTTGAGGTAGTTTAAATAACTTTATTAACCATTCTT
Organism: Verrucomicrobiota bacterium; assembly: GCA_017853115.1. GTDB lineage: Bacteria > Bacteroidota > Bacteroidia > Chitinophagales > UBA8649 > JAFMKE01. The sequence continues at coordinate 8,260 of JAFMKE010000064.1, read as the reverse complement.
ATAAAACTGTTTGAATCATGCCGTATAAAGAGTTTAAAATTGAAAAGTTATATTATCCCATCGGAGAGGTGGCTATTATGTTTAACGTTTCAACATCCCTTTTACGGTATTGGGAAAAAGAATTTGATGTACTAAAACCGCGTAAAAACAAAAAAGGCAATCGCCTCTTTACGAAAAAAGATATTGAAAATCTCCAGCTAATTTACCACTTGGTAAAAGAGCGTGGGTATACGCTTGAAGGTGCAAAACAACAACTTTCGGGCAACACGGACGACTTACTCAGTAAACAGAAAATTATAGATTCACTGCACAAGATTAAGGGATTTCTAGAACAAGTAAAGAGCGATTTGTGAGAAAAATTAGGAACAGAATTGCTCAGGTTCTTAGTTTTCTTTATCCCATAACCATTGAAACATATTCATCTGCCATTAGTGGAGTTATTGAACTCACCTATGAGTATGGCAGGTTGGTTGTTAATACATCAGAAGCGAATTATTCGTATGGTAGTTTACATAGGGTATTTCGTTTGGCAATGAAGCAAATGAAATTTACTGATCAACCCGCTAAGGTTTTAATCTTGGGCTTCGGTGCAGGGAGTATAGCGAAGATTTTAGTTGAGGAATATCAACTACCCGTGGAAATTGATGGTGTAGAAATAGATCCTGTTATGTTACAGATACATGAAGAGTATTTTAAGCTTGAAACAAATCAATTAAAGCTTTACAATCAAGATGTGCTGACCTTTTTACAAAATAATCAAGTCCAATATGATTATATTTTTGTTGATGTTTTCGACAACTTGAATGTGCCCGAAGAGTTATTGAGCAAGTCATTTATTAAATTACTTCAAGAACATAGTTGTACATATACGCAAATTGCTATGAATACTATGTTGACGGAAGATCATCCATTCCTAGAGGAGTGGAAAAGAAGTTTTGGTAAAATGGCGAGTACCTGCTTGTTTGATGAAAGTAATTTGGTGTTGTTTGTACGTCCCAGTACAGATTAACTTAGAATTATAGAGTTTTGTAACTATGCTAAAACGTTGATTTGAGATATAAAAAAAGCCTTCTCGAAAGAAGGCTTTTGTGACTCAGTAGGGAGTCGAACCCCAAACCTCTACAGCCGTAATGTAGTGCTCTATCCAATTGAGCTACTGAGCCATTTACCCAAAAGCGCGTTGGTGAAGACTCGCCAACTTTTTGGGACTGCAAATTTAATTAAAGTTTTATTGCAATAAAAGCATTTTCTTCAAATGCTATCTATTTCCTGTATTTTTCTTCTTCAGGAGCCCATTGGCTGTGGATACCTCTGAATGTTCGGTCAAAGCGTATAAATCCTTTTTCTTTACTGAACGAAGTAACCAAGAACCAGGCTTTACCTACAATATGATCTTCAGGTACAAAACCCCAAAAACGAGAATCTTGCGAACGATGGCGGTTATCACCCATCATCCAATAATAATCCATAGTAAAGGTATATCCATCAGTTGGAACGCCATTAATGTAGGCCTCTCCATTCTTGATTTCTAAAGTGTTTCCTTCGTATACGCGAATACAGCGTTCATACAATAGATAGTTTTTCTTGTTCAAAGCGATTGTCATCCCTTTACTTGGAATAATAATTGGTCCATAATTATCTTGATTCCATGTAAAATCTTCATGATACGGGTAGAAAGTGTATTCACTTCCATTAAAGTCTGCTTCGGAATCAAAATGATAGATCTCAACACGGCTAACCTGACTTAAACCTTCCAATTCTTTGGCTTTCGATTTATTCGTATAAATTTCATATACATTGCCAGCACCGGGTATAGCATTAAATTCTGTGATATCCAAAGCATAGAAATCATCATTACTTAAGGGCTGATCCGCGTAAACTAAATACGTAAACTGGAGAAAATCGGGTTCATAGGCAGCTTGATCATTGATATATAAAACACCACTTTTTACTTCTAATTTATCTCCAGGAATTGCAACACATCGTTTGATGTAGTTTTCACGTTTGTCTACAGGCCTTGCAATTACTGTATATTTATCTTTTACGAATTTTCTTGGATTCGGAATGCCCTCTGCTTCAGCGCGTCGAACTAAATCATAGTAGGGGAGCGCACTATCAAATTCACGCGTGGTCGTATCATTTGCTGGGAAGTTAAATACTACCATATCATTTCTATCTATGGTTTCCAATGCAGGCAAACGCTTATATGGCAGTTTAATCCATTCGAGGTAAGATTTTCCGCCACCCAAAAACTGCGGAAAGCTGTGATGAACAAGCGGGAAAGCAAGAGGTGTATTAGGTATTCGACTTCCATAATGGAATTTGGATACCACCAATACGTCTCCAACGCGCAGTGTTCCTTCCATACTAGAGGTCGGAATGGCGTATATCTCAAAGATGAAGGTTCGAATAAAATAGGCGGCCGCAATGGCAAAGATTATAGCATCGGCCCATTCGCGTATTTTTAGTTTTTTCGGTCGTTTAAAATTATCACGCTCGCCACCAACACCGTAATACTTTTCCTCATCTTTTTTACCCAGGTAAGGCAACCAAAACCAACCGAATAAAATAGCGATGGTGTGTTCCCAAAAATCATATCGGCGGTAACTGTCACTAGTTTCGCCGATAAGATGCGTGTATATAAACAGATTGAGAACCGGAACAAAACTTCCTACTACAAACCATTTGGGTTTATTGGTTAACTTAATCCAAGTTTTTATACGTAAGTATGGAATAAATGCATGCCAGCCGATTTCTCCAGCCTTTTCAAACCACAAATAGATACCGTACATGTATCCAATGAGCATTAGTAGTATAAGAATAAATATCATGGGTGATTTTATTTTTTAGCGTGGGTAAAAATACTATTTTTTGTAGCGTTAATTAACTCGTTTTCTCAATCAAGTAATCATATCCAAAGGAACTTACAAATTAAGCATGTCATCCATCGTGTAGTATCCTTTTTTCTGGTATACCCATTCTGCCGCTAACACTGCACCAAGGGCAAATCCTTTGCGCGAAAATGCCGTATGACTTATACTAATTTTATCTTCTTCTGAAAGGTAATCAACTTTATGGGTGCCAGGCACTTTATCTTCTCTTTTAACCTTAATTAGTAGTTCGCTTTCATCACTTTTAACATTTTCTACCCATGCATTCTTGCTGTCCAAGTTTTGCAATATAATTTCAGCCGTACGGATCGCGGTTCCGCTTGGAGAATCCAATTTTTCTGTATGGTGAATTTCTTCCATTTCAACATGGTAGGCCGCTTGCCCATTCATGATTTTAGCTAAAAGTGCATTTATCTTGAAGAAAATATTCACTCCAATGCTAAAGTTAGGTGCATAGAACATCGTCGCGTTTTGGACTTGTAATTGGGCCTTCACTTTTTCCAAATCATGCAACCATCCAGTAGTACCGGATATAACAGGTACTTGCGCATTAAAACATACAAAATAGTTCTCAATTGCACTTGATGGTTGTGTGAATTCAATGGCCACATCACAAGATTTTAAATTGCTCACGGTCAAATCCTCACGATTATCCTGATTAATTTTTAAATGAACTGTATGCCCTCTGTCTAAAAGAATTTGTTCAATGGTTTTACCCATTTTACCATATCCAATAATCGCAACTTTCATTCGCTTGGTTTATTTCTTACAAAGGTACATTTTTACGCTAAAGCTATTCATTCTTTTCATTCCACCACAGCAACTTCTGCCATTGTAGACACCAAATTTTAGGCTCACCACTACTTAAATTTTTGGACACATAGTTTGCGAATAATTGTAAAAAAAACTCAGGTAGAGGCCAATGGCTTGCGCTGATAAGTGAAACATGCTTTTTAAGTTTGGCGCGAAACATTGGTATTTTGTACAAGCGCTTTAAATTTTGTACCGCTAATTTTTGCTTTCTTAAAAATTCACTAGTTTTCTCCAAACCATCATGGCGAACAGGATTATCCATATGGACTATGGGAATATTTTTCGCTTCAGCCTGCAAGCCAAACAAGGTATCCTCATGTCCATATTGCTTCAGACTTTCATCAAACTTAATTTGTTCAAAAGTTGACTTGAAACAAGCAAAATTGCTGGTCATAAATGATGCATATGGCTTTGTTTGTCTTTCTTTTGCAGTTTTCGATTCTGTGGTTAAACCATATTTCCAATGTAAAATATACTCCTTGTTCTCTGGTGTCTTTTCTTGATAGATATGTCCGCCAACGAGTATCGTATCATCCATGGCGCCATTTAAATATTGTTCAATGTAATCATCGGAAACTATGCTTACATCGCCATCCATTATAATACAAAACTCGTATTTAGCCATTTCAACGAGTTTATTGCGAATGGCCGCTCGTCCAATATTTTCACTTAGCACTTCGTATTCTACATTTGCTATGCGATTGACCTTCCTGTTTAAATAGGAGATACTTAAATCAGAGCAGTCGTCTATAAATAGTATTTGGTGTTTAGCTGACAAGCGAGAAGCTTGCTCATGCAAGGTATTGCAGAGTCTTTCAATGGATTGATTATAAACGGGTATAAGGATGGAAAAATCCATAGTTTATATTGACATACTCATCGTTTCATCTTCTTTCAGCACGCCATCTACACATTTAATTATTCTGCCTGGATACTTCTCAATAAGCGTATAATTATGCGTAGCCATCAGAACTGCCGTATTCAAGTTTTGATTAATCGTAAAAAGCAAATTCATGATGATGTCAGATGTTTCAGGATCCAGATTTCCTGTAGGTTCATCAGCCAAAATTAAAGGCGGGTGATTGAGTAAAGCTCGAGCGATAACTACCCGTTGTTGTTCTCCACCAGATAGTTCATGAGGCATTTTAAAGTGCTTTGTATCTAGACCAACCTGATTAAGAACTTCTTCAATTCGTGCTTTGATCTTTTTTTTATCCGTCCAGCCAGTAGCTTCGAGAACAAAAGAAAGATTTTCAAAAACACTTCGATCCATAAGCAATTCGAAGTCCTGAAAAACGATACCAATTCCTCGACGTAAAAAAGGAATCTGTTTATTCTTTAGTTTGATTAAATCAAATTCATTGATGAAACCTTCTCCTGCAGTCAAGGGAATATCAGCATAAAGCGTTTTAAGCAAGGAACTTTTACCACTTCCGGTTTTACCAATTAAATAAACGAATTCACCGGGATTTACATTGAGATTAACTCCATTTAAAATCAAGGCATCTTCCTGATATATATTAGCACTCGCTAATGAGATTACCGGTTTAGATTCTTTAGATTGCTGTTCTTCGCTCATTTGCACTAGTTTAGCTTAATATTTTCCTTGAGGAACGCCAAATATCCGCGCAAAATTGCTGCACTTTCTTCTCCTGGCGTAATAATTTCTAAAATAGCACTTTCTTCTCCATCTGTGATAAAGGCCTTAAAAGTACTTTTCAACTCTTCTTCATTGGTTGACCTATAATAGTTACATCCATACATCTTAGCAAGATGCTCAAAATGATAGTTGTGCTTAGTAGTAAAAAACTCTTCCAATTCTTCGAGTTTGTCTGGACCAGGAATGATTTTGAAAATGTTTCCTCCTTGATTGTTGACAATAATAAGTTTGAAATTTGTTTGGAGGTATTTATTCATAAGCGCATTAGAATCATACAAGGCACCTACATCACCACTGATGCAGATACATTGTTTTTCTCGTTTGGCAATGCTCGCACCAACAGCAGTGCTCAATACACCATCTATACCACTAACTCCTCGGTTAGAATTAATGGCAACACCTTTATACTCCGGTATGTGAATCAAATTAGCATAGCGAACTGGTGTACTATTTCCCAATTGAAGTAAGCTTTCTTCGGGAAGCTGATTTATCAGATAATCGTAGACTTTAAAGTCGGTATATGGCGTTCGACTCAAAAAAATAGCCAACAAATTTCTAGTCTGTTTATTCAATAATCGCCAATCTTCCCGATATGCACTTTGCTGTCTTTGATCGAAACTTAGCATGAATTCAAAAAAAGATTCGGCATCATGTTGAATAACTTTTGATAAGCCCTGGAAAATATCCCAATGTTCGAAAGACCGCGTAATATGCCAATGATTCACTCCTGTTTGCTTACGCAACCAAAATTTTAACTTTTTAGAAACAACACCAGCACCCAGGGTTATAACTAAATCGGGTACATATTTCAATGATTTGAGCTCTTGAATAACCTCAATATTCGCATCAATTTGGTCAACAAAATATTCACCATAAACATTGCTTATGGATTCCTTTAAAACAACAACATTGTCGTGTTCACTTAAACGTTGCAAAACTTGCTGCAATCTTGTATCTTTTTCTTTAAAGCCACCAACAACTATCATAATTTTTTGATAGTTGCTCCATTCTCGAGCTAGTCCTTTCATGGCAGATCCATCCAGGGAGTACACAGGCTTTGGAAAATCTATATTTTTCAGCGTTCGGGTAGTGAATTCTTCTAATTCATACAAAGGTTCTCTTAAAGGAATGTTTACATGAACAGGTCCAAAATCAGGATACAGACATGTGTTTAGTGCTTCTGCAACGAGTCGATCACAATACCACAGATCTTTATCTGATACAACCTGAACGGGGAGTTGATAAGACTTCTTGATATAATTGCGATAAACCTCATTTTGGTTGATACTTTGATTCTCTCCCTGATCGATCCATTCATTTGGTCGGTCAGCACTTAAAACCAATAAAGGGATCTTTTGATAATACGCTTCCGCAAGGGCGGGAGCGTAGTTTAGCATAGCTGAACCTGAAGTACAAATTAAGGCGACAACTTGCTTAGTTTGTTGTGCTATTCCTAAAGCTACAAAAGCAGCACTGCGTTCGTCGATAATTGATAAGCAGTTTATTCCTTCCATGCGGTTAAAGGCGATAATCAGGGGAGCGCAACGCGAACCTGGCGAAATGACTGCGTATTCTACTCCTTTCGCTTGACAAATGGCTGCTAAATGCTGGATATGTTTTTTATTGGTATTCACTTGGTTGCAAAAATAGCGCAATTAATTTAGTCTAACATCTACTTAAGTGCCTTATGGCCCAAATCGTTTAGATTTTAAATAATTTTTGATACTGCTGCAATGATAAGGTCATTAACCATTGCGTTAATCCTTGATTTGCCGAAAATTCTTTATACGCCTTCCAAGCTTTTTGATAGTCCTGAGATTCTATATCTTCTCTTCGGATTACCACAGGAAGGAAGTCATGTTTAACCAAAATGAAATTTGTAAATAGGTTAGCTATTTGCAGATTCCCGTTCTCGAAAGTTTGCTCATGCAGAAGGAATGATCGAGAATCACTTGCTAAGATAAGCGGATGCTTCTCATGCCAGTTTTGCTTCAACTCCCTGAAAAAACTCGACCACTTTTCGTTGTCAATAGCTTGATTGTTATTCAGTTTCCCCGGTGAAACTGTTGAGTGACCACTAAACATGCGTAAATGAAAATTAGCTAATTCATCGAAGGACTTTATGAGGTTTATCCCGGAAAAATCTTGAATAAGATTAAAATGGTTCATCACTTCAAAATGTTCTTGGAGAGACTTGCCAGGAATGGTTAATCCTTGTTCAATAATCTGTTTTACTTCAAGGGTAGATAAGGTGTTTCCCCCGAGATGGATGTTGTGAGCGATACTCGATATCCAAAATTCTTTGGCTAGCCTGGATTTCTTGTCGCTCGTTAGTTTTGTAAATTTTGCATGAAATTTATCTAAGCGTTTCGTAGAGAAAGTAATCGCTTTTTCTTTGGATTTTACGCTTGGTTTGACGATTCTTGTGAGTTCATCCTGAACAAGTGCGATAGCTTTTAAACTCGTTTCGTCGTAACTCAAATACTTGAGCATAAACTCTTTAAAATACAACACCAAGAGTTCTTGATAAGGGATTTCTAGTATTCTTGACAGTGCTTTAACTTGAGCTTTTGTAGGTAGCCGTTTATTGTTTTCATATTTGCTAATCAAGGCTTGATCAATCTTCAATGACTTAGCTAAGTCAACTGATCGTATTTTTAGCGCTTTCCGTTTAGCTTTGAGTACTTGGGCAAGTGATTCCATGAATTATGACAAAAATAGTCACTAAATCAATTTCTTAGCCCTTAGTTCAAAATATTTTTCATGGTTTCGGCTTTCGCTGCGGTTTCTTGCCATTCACTGTATGGGTTAGAATCTTTCGTGATTCCCGCACCTACAAAAATATCGATATGCTTCTTTGCAATGCGCATACAGCGCAGGTTAACATAGTAAGAAG
>JAFMKE010000005.1 GCA_017853115.1 Verrucomicrobiota bacterium | reverse complement strand
TTGCCGTCTCATGCGCATTTTATCTTTGATACCCAAGACGATGTTCGACACATCACACAGAACCCCAATTACCTCATGCTAAACGGTGAGTGGTTGTTTCACCACAGCCTAACACCTGAAAAGCGTCCTGTGGATTTTTATCGGGAGAATTTTGATACACAAGGGTGGGAGAGCATTGCTGTGCCGAGTGACTGGCAGCTTTACGGCTATGACTATCCGATTTATACCAATTGGAAGTATCCTTTTAATCCAGATAAACCGAATGTTCCGCGCGATTTTAATCCGGTGGGCTCTTACAAGAAAACCTTCTCTTTGCCGGAAGATTGGACACCCGCGAAGGACGAAATTATGCTGCATTTCGGTGGAGTGAATTCCTGCTTTTTTGTTTGGGTCAATGGGCAATACCTTGGCTATAGTGAAGATTCAAAACTTCCCACAACGTTTTTGGCTTCACCGCATTTAAAAGCAGGGGAGAATCAGATTGCGGTGGAGGTCTATAAATATTGTGATGGCACCTACCTTGAAGACCAGGATATGTGGCGTTTAGCGGGTATCGAACGGGATGTTTATCTGTATAAACGGCCAGCCCTTAACTTGGGTGATTTTAAAGTGGCGTGTGATTATAATTCCGCTAATCAAACAGGTAGTATATCGCTCGAAATGTATACCCATGGCTTGACTTATCCGCAGTCCAGTTATGTAGTTCAAGCTCAGTTGTTGGATAGGGATGGAACCATTGTCTGGCAGAGACGAGCGGAGAAAGCTTTTACGCCAAATAGTTGGAGTTATACTTCCTTTATCGGTGAGATTCAAAACGTAACATATTGGTCAGCACAGCATCCATATCTGTACACGCTGCACATTGATATTTTGGATGAAGCTGACCACATGATTCAAGCTGTTGAGCAAAAAGTAGGTTTTCGTTCCCTGGAAATAAAAGAGGGTGTGTTTTTTATCAATGGCGATACCGCGCTTATTAAAGGTGTTAATCGCCATGAACACGACCCGAACTGGGGACATGCTGTGGGATATACGGGAAATGTGTTCAATGAGGATAGCTTGCGAAAAGATTTGTTGGCTATTAAAGCACTGAACTTCAATGCGGTCCGAACGGCCCATTATCCTAATCATCCGATGTTTTATGACTTGTGTGACGAGCTTGGACTCTATGTGTGTGATGAGGCGAATGTAGAAGGACATTATTATATGATGTTTGCCCCTTTTGATAATCTGGCAATTGACCCCGAGTATAAAGATGCAGTGCTTGATAGAATTTTTAACATGTATCAGCGCGATAAAAATCATCCCTCAATTATTATGTGGAGCGTTGGCAATGAGACAGGGACGGGTAAAACCATGGTCGAAGCATACAACATGCTAAAAGAATTGGATAATCGACCGGTATTTAATGAGCGCCACTTTTTTCTAAATACCATCAAGGAGAAGCATTCGGACTTCAATGGCCATATGTATGCGCCTATGGATAAGGTGAAGAAGCTGGTAGATAAAGATCATGATAAGCCCTTTATCTGGATTGAATATGCGCATGCGATGGGCAATAGCTCAGGAAATTTTAGTGACTTGTGGGACTTTATCCGAAGCGAACCACGGGTGCAAGGTGGTTTTGTCTGGGACTGGCGTGATCAAGGGATTTGGAAAGCCAATGAACAGGGAGAACGCTTCTTGGCTTATGGCGGACATTTTGAACCCGAAGATCATCCCTATGTCGGTGGATTGCAAGGCGATGGTAATTTTTGCGCGAATGGCGTAATCGCCGCTGATGGCAAACTACACCCGGGTGCTTTTGCGATTAAAAATGCCCAAAGTCCAGTCCAAATCGAAATGGTGGATTACCATACCTACAAATTCATCAATGATTTTGAGACCGAAAACTTGAAAGATTATACATGTATTATGTCTTGGCGGACTGCAAGAGGTGAGGAATATGTGCAGACTTATGACGCACTGACTTGCGAGCCCTTGTCAGATACTATAATCCATTTGGCCTTGGATTCTAATGCAGCGGTAGTTACTTTTTCTATTGAAAAGGATGAGTTTTCGTATAAGAAAAACTTCTTCCTGCGAAGAATGCAATTGCCCGTTTGGGCGCCAACGAAAACTGAAAGCAAATTTGACTGGGTCGCCAACGAAAAAGGCTATGAAATACGTAATGAGCGTTTGTCTTTTGACTTGTCCGACCAAGGGCGAATCAGTAATTTTTATGTAGATGGAAAGCTCAAGTGTATTGAGGGACCAAGAGTAAATTTCTGGCGTGCGCTAACGGATAATGATTACGGCAACAAGGCCAATAAACGGCTGGCTTACTGGCGAACAGCTGTTCAGGAGAGCGAGCTTATCGAACTGAGTTATGAGCCAATTGGCAATTACCTTGTGATTCATAGTGCCTTTGAGTTGCCTCAAAAGAAGGGATATTACAGTGTGGATTATACCATTTATCCTGATGGCTTGATGAAAGTGAAGTTTGATTTCAGTTTAAAAAACAGTGATGAGATTCCGCGTATTGGAAGCTACATGATTTTGCCTGAGGACTATTCAAATTTGCAATATCTCGGTATGGGACCTTATGAAAACTATATCGATCGTTATGATGGGCAATGGTTTGATGACCACGCGTTTGCTATTCGGACTGTAGATGGTGAAGAAAATCTTTTTGTACAAAAAATGCCGTATATCCGACCGCAAGAGTATGGCAATCGAACGAGTACCTATTCATTGCAGCTTCAGGCTTTGGAGGATACGATTCAGATTCGCGGCACGGGATTTAGCTTTAGTGCCTGGCCACACAGCTTGAGCGATATCGATGAAGGGGAAGTTAAAACGGGCAAAACAGCCTTGGATGTTCCTACGCGCGATTACACTTGGTTAAATATCGATTTTGGTCAGACTGGGGTGGGTGGAGACAACTCGTGGGGAAGAAAACCTTACGATAAGTATATATTGAAAGAAGGGGAGTATAAGCTGGAGTATGTGATTAAGTGGTAAGTGTTTTTTCTAAGGTCTGAAAAAATCCGTAGCTTTGCACACTTAAATTTTAACGCATTAAAATAGCCTAAACTATGCTTTCAGCAAATAATATTTCCTTACAATTTGGTAAACGAGTTTTGTTCGATGAAGTCAATGTGACTTTCGCGAAAGGCAACTGCTATGGTGTGATTGGAGCGAATGGCGCCGGGAAGTCGACTTTCCTGAAAATATTAACAGGCGAACAAGAACCAACCTCGGGATCGGTTGACCTTGAGCCTGGTGCGCGTTTATCTGTGCTTAAGCAAAATCACTTCGAATACGACGAATATACTGCCCTAGAAACGGTAATCATGGGGCATACGGTACTATATAGTATTATGCAAGAAAAGGATGCTTTATATGCTAAGCCTGATTTTTCGGAGGAAGATGGCCTACGAGCCGGCGATTTGGAAGCTGAATTTGCTGACCTCAACGGATGGAATGCGGAAAGCGATGCCTCAGAATTACTAAGTAACCTCGGTATTTCTAAGGATAAGCAAGAGAAAAAAATGGCTGATTTGACGGCCAATGAAAAGATTCGTGTTTTGTTGGCACAAGCTATTTTTGGTGAGCCCGATGTATTGGTGCTCGATGAGCCTACCAACGACCTGGATGCTGATACGATTGCCTTTCTTGAAAACTTCTTGGCGGATTATCAGAATACCGTGATTGTAGTTTCGCACGATAGACACTTTTTAGATGCCGTTTGTACGCATGTAGCCGATATCGATTTTGGTAAAATTCAGTTGTTTACAGGAAACTATACCTTTTGGTATGAGAGTTCACAATTGTTGCTGGCTCAACGAGCTGCTAAGAACAAGAAGGCAGATGAGAAGATTAAAGAATTGAAAGAGTTTATTGCGCGATTCAGTGCAAACGCGGCAAAAAGTAAGCAAGCCACTTCGAGAAAGAAGGCCTTGGATAAAATTAACATTGAAGAAATGAAGCCATCGAGCCGTAAATATCCGGCCATCATCTTTACGCAAGAACGCGAAGTAGGCAACCAAGTGCTTACTTTAAACAACTTGGGTTATGAAAAAGATGGCGAAGTTTTATTCTCTGGATTGAACTTGTCACTAACGCGTGATGATAAAGTGGGTGTGATCTCGAAGGATAGTAGAGCAACTGATGCTTTTTATCAGATTCTTAGTGGTGAATTGCAGCCCACTTCAGGTTCGTTTGAGTGGGGAGTGACGGTGAAACATGCGTATTTACCCAATGAAAATTCAAAGTATTTTGAAGGAAATGATGCGAACTTGATCGACTGGTTGCGTCAGTACTCGGAAAATAAAGAGGAAGCATTTGTGCGTGGCTTCTTAGGTAAAATGTTGTTCACCGGTGAAGAGAGTTTCAAGAGTGTGAAAGTATTATCAGGAGGGGAGAAGGTGCGTTGTATGGTTTCCCGAATCATGCTGCAGCAAGCGAATGTTATCATGTTGAATGAGCCAACTTCACACTTGGATTTGGAATCCATTACTGCTTTTAACAACGGCGTGAAAGACTTTAAAGGGGTGGCTTTATTGACCACGCAAGATCACTCTTTTATGCAAACATCTGTCAACCGAATTTTTGAGTTTGGACCAAGTGGATTTATTGATAAGCAATTCACTACCTACGATGAGTATATGGCCGATGAGGGAGTTCGGGAAAGAAGAGCAAGGCTTTTTTAGTAAGGGAAAAGCTCAACAAATGCTTTAGCCGGTAGTGCGAGCATTCAAGTAATTTTCTTATCTATTTAATTATATCATTTACAAATAGATTTCTGCTCAATCCTAATCACTGCGGAATGCTCAGTAATTAAGTTTATGCCTTATGAATGGTTTAGGTGCTGTGGAGAATTAATTGACCAGTTCTGCTAACATCTCTCCAAGCTTACTTCCGATAGCCACACCCATGCCGCCCAAGCGAACACCGGCAAAGATTCGAGGAGATATTGCTTGTACAATCGGTTTTTTCTGTGGTCCGAAAGCCATAATTCCTGTCCAGCGCTGATCGATTGCTACTTCATAGCCCGGCAAAATCAAATGGCGAAGTTTTTGTTCGAGGTCATGCTGTATTTTTTCATTCAATTCGTCAAGGGTGCTCTCCTCATTGATAAAATCTATATTTCGTCCACCACCGAACAATATGCGTCCATCAATTTCCCTGAAATAATAATAGCCTTGATCGAAGTGAAAGGTTCCTTTTAAGGAGAGTCCGGGAATAGGCTTGGTAATTAAAATTTGTCCACGTCCTGGCTTCAAATCGAGCTCGGGGAGGAGTGTTTTACTGAATGCATTGGTACAGATAAAAACCTTGTTTGCACGGATACGGCCTTCTTCATCTTTGATATGCACTAACACGCCGGTATTATCTTCGTCCAATGCAACTACTTGACTTCTAGTCTTGTACTCAATACCAAGGGATTGGGCTTTACTTATTAGATTTTTCATCATTTTGCCCGTGTGAATGGATCCTTCGGCGCGATTGTAAATGGTAGTTTTTACTTCGGAAGAAAAACCAAAGCTTGAAATATCCTGAGCGCGTTCTTCAAAAATTGGAACAGCATAAATGTTGCTTAGAAGTGTGTTGATTTTTTTAATGTGTTCGAGCAAATGAAGTTCATGGTGGAAAATTAACTCATGGCTTCCGTAGCCTTGGTAGCCAATCCTATTCTCACCCAAGCGTTTTTTTAGCAGTTCTAAGCCATCTTTTCGAAGCTTTACTAGCTCGCAGACCTCGTCTTCGGTATGGGTGCGCAAATCTTCTATAATTTCGCTTAGGCTCCCAACACAAGCGAAACCAGCATTTTTAGTACTTGCGCCAGAAGGCAAGAAACCTGATTCTAAGACTAATATACTCGCTTTGGGATAGTTGTCTCGAAGACTAAGTGCGGTAGAAAAACCAACGATCCCGCCGCCTACAATGACATAATCGTAATTTAAGAAACTTACTTTTTCCCAGTAGCTAATCATGCCATGTAATTTGCGAATTATCTTCCCAAGCCCAAGCCTTTCATCATCTGGCTGGCAGCACCCATATTTTGCATCTTCTTCATCATTTTCCGCATGTCTTCGAATTGCTTCAGGAATTGATTTACTTCTTGCACTGAATTTCCGCTTCCATCCGCAATACGCTTTCTTCGGCTTCCATTCATTAAAGAGGGGTCTTTTCGCTCAGCAGGGGTCATACTGTGAATGATTGCTTCAACTTTGCTAAAGGCATCATCACTAATATCAACATCTTTAAGTGCTTTACCCATACCTGGAATCATACCTAAGAGGTCTTTCATATTGCCCATCTTCTTGATCTGATTCAGTTGCTGTACAAAGTCATTGAAATCAAATTCGTTTTTGGCAATTTTCCTCTCGAGTTCTTTTGCTTGTTTCTCGTCAAACTGCTGTTGTGCGCGTTCCACAAAGGAAATGATGTCGCCCATACCAAGGATACGCTGCGCCATACGGTCAGGATGAAAAACATCCAGGGTATCCACTTTTTCTCCGGTTGAAACAAACTTAATCGGTTTATTTACAGTGTATTTGATAGTTAAAGCTGCGCCGCCTCGTGTATCTCCGTCGAGTTTGGTAAGAACAACGCCATCAAAATCAATTCGTTGGTTGAATGCCTCGGCAGTGTTTACCGCATCTTGACCGGTCATGGAGTCGACTACAAATAAAGTTTCGTCTGGTTTTACAGCCGCTTTAACTGCCGCAATTTCATTCATCATTTGCTCATCCACAGCTAGTCGTCCAGCCGTATCTACTATGACCACATCGTAGTTGTTGTCTTTGGCATATTGTATGGCTTTTTGAGCAATTTCTACCGGGTTTTTATTTTCCTCATCAGCATAAACAGGGATATCGATGCTGCTTCCTAATGTCTTTAACTGATCTATCGCTGCAGGACGGTATACATCGCCCGCTACCATCAGTGGTTTCTTCTTCAGTTTATCTTTTACATGAAAAGCCAACTTATGCGTGAATGTGGTTTTACCGCTACCTTGTAGTCCGGCAATAAGCACTACGGCAGGTTTACCTTCGAGTTTGAATTCTGCGGCTGTTCCGCCCATCAACTCGGTAAGTTGATCTTTTACTATTTTGGTCATTAACTGACCTGGAGAAACTGCCGTAAGGACATTTTGACCCATAGCCTCATCTTTTACCTTATCGGTAAAATCCTTGGCTATTTTGTAGTTCACATCGGCATCAACCAAAGCTCGTCTAATATCTTTAATCGTTGAGGCAACATTCAGTTCGGTTAAGGTCCCTTGACCTTTTAAACTTTTGAACGCACCTTCTAATTTCTCTTGTAAACTCTGAAACATAATTTATTAATTATCAATTCGCAATTATCACTCCTTTAAGACCTCCAACATCTATTATCTGATATCTGATATCTGACATCTGACATCTGTCACCCGCTATCAGACTAAAAATAAGTTAATCTTCGCACCTTAGCTATGTGTTTGGCATATCGAATAACCTGATTAGTATACCCAAACTCATTATCATACCATGCATATACAACGGTACGTTTACCATTTTCAGAAACGATAGTATTCAAGCTATCGATTTCGGTAGCGTTAGTATTACCAACAACATCCGTTGAAACATGTTCAGCTGAAGCAGCATAGCCTACTTGTTCAACCAGGTTGCCTGTTAATGAAGCCTGACGGAACAATTCATTCATTTCCTCTACACCGCCTTCTACTTTGTTTTTGAGGTTTAAGGCAAGGATAGCTATTGAGGCATTGGGCGTAGGTACTCGCACTGCACTGGCAGTCAGCTTACCTTTTAAGAAAGGGAAAATTTTGATAGCTGCCTTTGCTGCACCTGTTGAGGTTAGTACCATGTTCAACGCGGCACTTCTGCCTCTACGCGGCTTTTTATGAATGTTATCAATCAAATTTTGGTCGTTGGTATAGGCGTGGATCGTTTCAATGTGTCCATCTTCAATGCCATATTTGTCTTCTACAAGTTTGATCACTGGGGCGATACAATTCGTTGTGCATGATGCCGCAGAGAATATCGTCTCATTATCGATATCTACGCCCTTATGGTTGATTCCATATACCACATTTTCGATATCATCACCCGCTGGTGCTGTCAATAGCACTTGACTCGCTCCTTTGGCTTCAAAATGCTGGGATAAGGCCTCTCTATCTTTCCATATACCCATATTGTCGATTACTAATGCATCTTCAATATCATATTTGGTATAGTCAATCTCGCTAGGGTGGTTGGCGTAAATCATTTGAATAGCATTGCCATTAACCAACAAGCGCTCGTTTTCATGGTCAATTTCCACAGTACCTGCTATTTTGCCATGGACAGAATCTTTTCGCAGTAAACTTGCTCGTTTGATAATATCATCATCCCCTTTTTTACGCACCACGATGGCTTTTAATCTCAACTGACCACCAACGCCAATTTGCTCACTCAGTATTCGTGCGGCTAATCGACCGATACGTCCAAAACCATATAAGACCACATCTTTTGGTTTGATGCTGATTTTATCTTGACCGATCATGAAGGCCAACTTGTCGTTTAAAAACGCTTGTACATCAGGGTAGTTCGAACTTTCTTTCTGCCATTCATTCTCCAAGCGACCTAAATCGATTTTAGCTGGAGCCAAATCCATTTGACTGAGCGCTTTAGCGAATTCAACCGAATTTTCAAGCGAAACGTTGATTTTGGCGAATTTCTTGGCGTAAGCATGGTCGTTGATTACGTCAGTTACTCGCTTGTCAGCGATATTCCGTCTAAAAAGAACGAGTTCTACATTTTTTTCGAAATAGATATTACTTGCATAAGTAACTAAGTCTAAGGCTAGTTTTTCTTTATTTACCCAATTTTTTAATTCAGAATTAAAACTAGTATTCATGGTGGTTTTTTGCGGTTATTATAAAAGAAAAGCCGGAGAATTCAATTAGAATAATCCGACTCTGTAAAATTATACATTATGTGTAAAAAAGCATAATTAGTTTCCTAAATAGGCCTTCAATAATTTGCTTCTTGATGTAGTTCTTAATTTGTTAATTGCTTTGTCTTTAATTTGGCGCACACGCTCTCGGGTAAGGTCAAATTTAATGCCGATATCCTCCAGACTCATTGGGTGCTCAACACCAATGCCAAAGTATAATTTAATTACATCTTTCTGGCGCTCGGATAAAGTGCTCAATGAACGTTCAATTTCATTTCGTAAAGAATCTTTGTATTCTAATTCACCGTCAGTTTTTTCTGTATTTGTATTTTCCAATACATCAAGCAGTGAATTATCTTCTCCATCCACGAAAGGCGCATCCATTGATACGTGACGAGCAGCCACACCCAAAGTTGTTTCTACTTCAGACGTTTGTAATTCAAGTACTTCGGCTAACTCTTCAGCTGTTGGTTCTCTTTCGAACGTTTGTTCAAGTTCAGAGAATGCTTTATTGATTTTATTTAATGAGCCTACTTTATTCAAAGGTAGACGCACGATTCGACTTTGCTCCGCTAAAGCCTGCAAAATGGATTGACGAATCCACCATACGGCGTAGGAAATGAATTTGAAACCACGCGTTTCATCAAAACGCTGGGCAGCTTTTATTAAGCCTAAGTTTCCTTCGTTGATAAGGTCACTCAATGATAGCCCTTGATTTTGATATTGCTTGGCTACTGAAACTACGAAACGTAAATTCGCCTTGGTCAATTTCTCTAACGCAATCTGATCACCTTCACGAATACGTTGCGCTAAATCTACCTCATCGTCTGGCGTAAGTAAATCCACTTTGCCAATTTCTTGGAGATATTTTTCCAAAGACTGCGATTCACGATTGGTTATGGATTTAGTGATTTTTAACTGACGCATTTCCGAGTAAGTTTAAGCGATTTTCTAAATTAGTCGTCAAAGATACGATAAAACGTACTGAAATTCAACTCTAGACAAGTGATTTTTATTGCTTGAAACGCTGAAGTTTTGCACAATTGTGCTTTTAATTTGTTTTTTCGACACAATTTATTTACAATTGCAAGCGCTAATGATAAGATAAAAATGGCAAGAACGAAATATACATGTGAATTTATGGTGCGGTCATCCCCGGCCATTTTATATAATTTTTTGACTTCCGCCTCGTCCTTAGCGCAGTGGTTTTGCGATACTTGCGATGTGAATGGCGATGTGTATACGTTTGGGTGGGATGGATTTGAAGAAAACGCTGTTTTGGAAGACGCTGATGAGGATAGATACGTGAAGTATAGCTGGGAGGACAGTGAATATCCCGATGAATTTTTTGAGTTCGCGATTTACAAGTCTGAAATCAGTAACGATACAGTGCTAACCATTACCGATTTTGCTGATGCAGATGATGTAGAAGATCAGAAGTTATTGTGGGAAAGTCAGATTGAAACCCTCAGTAAGCGCATTGGTGCCTAGATCACAGTACCCACAAGATTTAGTTGTAACTTTACTCAGTGAAAAAGCTTGATAAACTTCTTGTTTTAAGTTATTTAGGCCCGCTTTTACTTACTTTTTGTATCGCTTTGTTTGTCCTCGACATGATGTTTCTTTGGAAGTATGTCGATGATTTAATCGGGAAGGGTATCGAAGGAAGTGTGTTGGCTGAATTAATGTTTTATGCCTCAGCCGTGCAAGTTCCAATGGCCTTTCCATTGGCTGTTCTTGTTGCTTCCATTATGACTTTTGGTAGTTTTGGAGAGCAGTTTGAGTTAACTGCGGTTAAAGCCTCAGGCATTTCTCTTTTTCGCTTTATGCGTCCTTTGATTATTCTAACGATTTTCTTGAGCGTTTCAGCTTTCTTTTTTTCAAACAACGTTTTACCCGTTGCCAACTTAGAGTTTTCGACTTTGCTCAGTGATATTCGAAAACAAAAGCCAGCCTTAGCTTTTGAGGAAAAGATTTTCAATAACGACATCCAAGATTACAGCATTCGAGTAAACGGTAAGAGTGAGGATGATCGAACAGTCTATGATATTATGATTTACGATCATTCGGAGAATAGAGGAAATAATCACCTGGTCATAGCGGATAGTGCTGAATTTGGCTATTTGAATGATGGAGCGGTAATGACTATAGCCTTACACAATGGTCATCAGTACAAGGAAGAAACCATGCCTATTGAAATCAATACGCCTCAGAAGCTTATGATTACCTCATTTAGGCACTGGGAGAAACAGTTTGACTTGTCGGCATTTAAATTAGAAAGGCAAGATCAAACCGCTTTTACCAAGTTGCACCGGATGCTCAATCTTAAACAATTGAAAAATGGTGCAGATTCGGTTTTGATTCAAATGGAAAATGAGCGTGATTTAATGATGACGAATATTAGCAGGTATTACGTATTCATGAATCCAGAGAGAGATACCTCCGCACTTTTTCAGCAAGAGCGGCTGGCTAGCAACTTTTATGGAGCCTACGATTCATTGTTATATCATAAGAAACTCGATGTCTTAAATTCAGCATTAATTAAGGCACGAAATATGAAAAATATTATCGTGAGCAAGGATGAAATGCTCGGTTATAAGTTTAAAGACTTAATTCAATACCGCTTGTATATGCACCAGAAGTTTACCCTCTCTGTTGCTTGCTTGGTATTGTTTTTTATCGGAGCTCCTCTTGGAGCAATAATAAAAAGAGGAGGTTTTGGCTGGCCTATGTTATTGGCGGTTATTTTCTTTGTGATTTACATTGTTACTTCTATTATGGGTGAAAAAACAGCTGAACAAATGGTCTTGAGTCCGTGGCAAGGTATGTGGTTGTCGACCTTTTTGTTGATGCCTATTGGGATATTCTTAACCTGGAAAGCGAAGAATGATTCCCCGATATTTACGGGAGCCTTTTACAGAAATCTATTTGCGCTAAAAAATAAATTCTCCCGTGATTGAAGTAAGTAGGCGAGCAGCAGGGTTTTATATCCCTTTTCTGATTTTTACAGTAGTTGGTGGTCTTCATTTGTTATTGAATTATACCGATGGACTTTGGGTGCTTTGGTTTTGCGAAAATTTTGATGAAAGTCGCTACGAAATGTTTTCTTGGCTTACCCTTTTAGGAGAACCACAGGTTTTACTACCGATCGCTTTTATTTTTTTTATGTTCCGATTTGGTAAGGGCTTTTTCGTTTTTGCCTCCTGGTTGATTGCCTCTCTTGTTACGCTTGCTTTAAAAGGGCTTATCGCCAATCATCGTCCTGCGTATTTCTTCGAAGATGTTTTTATCGCGTGTGCGGGTGAAATTCAATTGTGGTACAATTTAAGCACGCCATCCGGTCATACTACCGCAGCTTTTGCCTTTTTTGCATCCTTGGCAATAACTTCAAGGAGCAGATTGATGCAGTTTGTTTGTTTTGCCATCGCTCTTCTCGCTGGTTTGAGTCGAATGGTCTTGTTTATGCACTACTTTTATGATGTATATCTGGGTGCTATTATCGGGACAGTCAGCGCTGCGTTTATCTGGTTGCTATTGAATCGATATCAGCGCATTGGCTATGTTTCATGGAAAAACAAAACAATTCGTAATTTCAGGCAGTGAAAATCCTAGATAAGATACCGTATAAGCTGCTTATCATTCTAATCGGAGCCGTATTGTTTATCCCATTTCTGGGCAATGCACCGTTGTTTGATTGGGATGAGATTAATTTTGCGGAGTCAGCGCGAGAGATGCTCTTGACGGGCAACTATCTTCAAGTGCAGATCGACTTTGAGGCATTTACTGAAAAACCACCCCTCTTTATTTGGGTCCAGGCCTTAAGTATGCATTTCTTTGGTGTTAATGAGTTTGCGGCTCGTTTACCTAATGCCTTGATTGGTATTATTACCATGCTAACTTTGTTGGCTATTGGAAAGCGTCTAAAGGATAAGCATTTTGGCGCACTTTGGGCTTTGGTTTATATCTCGTGTTTTTTACCACAATTTTACTTTAAGTCGGCTTTGATTGATCCGCTCTTTAATTTATTCATCTTTGTTGGGATATATTTTGCAACCAAACTCACAGAAAATGATGAGTTTAGCTCGAAAAAGCAGCGAAGAAAAATCCGGAATCGAGCAGTATTTTACTCAGGTTTCTTTATTGGTTTAGCTGTTCTGACTAAGGGGCCTGTGGGCTTTTTGTTGTTTGCTTTAAGCTACCTTGTTCTGTTTGTTTTTAGTCGATTCAGGCGATTAAACAACATGTGGGAAATGATTTACTTCGGTATCATTTGTTCACTTACCATATCCACCTGGTATGCCTTGGAGTGGTATGTACACGGACCTGGATTCCTAGAAGGTTTTATACAGCGACATGTAGATTTATTGACTACGCAGGATGCGGGGCATGGTGGGCCGATATTTTATCACTTTCTTGTCTTGTTGCTTGGGTGTTTCCCCGCGTCAATTTTCATGTTTGGCGGTATTAAAAACCATGATTTTTCGACAGGATTATTGCATAATTTCCAACGATGGATGTGGAGCTTGTTGATTGTTGTACTCGTGGTGTTTAGCTTGGTTCAAACTAAAATCATTCATTATTCATCTTTAGCCTATTTTCCCATTACCTTTTTCGCCACTTACTTTTTATACTATTTACTTATTGGAAAGCGGAAATGGCGCTGGTACCATGCGGCATTATTTCTAATTATTGGGATTATTTGGGGTGTTGCTATTGCCCTTGTGCCTGTTCTTGGTAAAAATATTGACGTCTTAATTCGCATGATTGGCGATAAGGATCCTTTTGCTGTGGCTAATTTACAAGCTACCGTTTACTGGTCATACAAGGAGTCTATTTATGGATTGGCTTATATTGGTGTGTTGATTGTTGCAGGAATTCTCTTTGCTTTGAAGCAAGTGCGATGGGGGGTGTCTATTTTGTTGATTTCTACCTGCTGGATTATTCAATGGGTCGTGATACTTTTCATCCCGCGAATTGGTTTGTATACCCAAGACGCTGCAGTGCGCTTTTACCAGGGGAAGGTAGAAGAGCTTTGTTATATCGAAGCGCTTGGCTTTAAGAGCTATGCTCCCTTGTTTTATGCGGAAAAGTCGAAGGATTTGCCTCATTTGAATCAAGAAGATCTCTTGGAAGGACATGTTGAATATCCGGTATATTTTGTTGCTAAAATTGACAAGAAGGATAGGTATTTGGACGATTATCCACAGCTTGAGTGGCTCTATGAAGAAAATGGATTTGTTTTCTTTAAGAAAAAGCTTGACTAATTAAGCTCAATAAGTCGTTCAGGGAGCGATTTGTTCAAGGAAAAAACATCAATTAATTTTTTAGATAAACATTTTCCTTTTCAAAATAAAACAATTACCTTTGCAAGCCAAAATTAAAGAGTAATGTACGCAATAGTAGAAATCGCTGGACAGCAATTCAAAGTAGAAGAGGGTAAACAAATTTTTGTGCACCGTCTTGAAGGTAAGGAAGGAGATAAGATTGAATTCGACCAAGTTTTATTAAAAGCTGACGGTGAAAAGGTTAGTGTAGGAACACCAACTTTGAAAGCTAAAGTATCCGGCAAGATTGTGGAGCATTTGAAAGGCGATAAAGTTTTGGTTTTCAAAAAGAAGAGAAGAAAAGGGTACAAAGTTAAAAATGGTCATAGACAGTATTTAACGAAAGTTTCTATTGAGAAGATATCGTAAGTTTAACAGGTAAAAAAGTAAAGAAATGGCTCACAAGAAAGGTCAGGGTAGTTCGAGAAACGGACGTGAATCGGAAAGTAAACGATTAGGAGTTAAATTGTTTGGTGGACAAACAGCTATTCCGGGTAATATATTGGTTCGTCAAAGAGGAACGAAATTTCACGCTGGTGTAGGTGTAGGTATGGGCAAGGATCACACCTTGTTTGCCAAAGAAGCGGGTTTAGTAACTTTTTCAACCAGAAAAGGTAATAAGCGTTACATTTCTATTACTCCGGTTGATGTGGCTACCGTAGAAAAACAAGTAGCTAAGAAAACTAGTGCGCCTAAAAAAGAAGTAGCTCCGAAAGCGGAGAAAGCAGTTGAGGAAGCTCCTGCAGCAGCACCGAAAAAGACTGCAGCCAAAAAAGCGGCCTCAAAAGGTGATGATTTGAAAAAATTAGATGGTGTAGGTCCAGCATTTGCCAAGCGCTTGAATGCAGTGGGTATTAATACTTTTGCTGATTTAATCGCATTAACAGATGAAAAAATAGCCGAAATCGAAGCGCAAGATAGTATGACAAGCTTGGAAGGTTGGCATGCATGGATAGAGCAAGCGAAAGAATTGAATGCTTAATCTCCAATAAACGTTTAAATTTGTAAAGGCTCTTAACTCAAGAGCCTTTATTTTTTATGGGAAGAATTTTAGCAATAGACTACGGAAAGAAAAGGGTAGGACTGGCAGTCACAGATCCGCTTCAGCTAATTTGTACTGGTCTGCCCACTGTACCAACCAACGATGTTTTTGCCTTTATCAAGAACTATTTGGCCCAAGAAGAAGTTGATTCTTTTGTGATTGGTGAATCTAAGAATCTGGATAATACCAAATCTCAGGTAGCCGAGGCAATTGAAGAATTTGCGGAAAAACTGAACCGCCTATACCCATCGATTCCCATGCATTGGGTAGATGAACGTTTTACTTCCAAAATGGCTAAACAAAGTATGCTGATGTCTGGAATGAAAAAGAAGAAAAGACAGCAAAAAGAGATTGTTGATGAAATTAGTGCGACCTTAATTTTACAAACTTACTTGCAAAAAACACAATAATGATTTTACCAATTGTAGCGTATGGCGACCCTGTTTTAAAACAAGTGGCGAATGATATAGATGCGGAGTATCCCAACTTAAAGCAGTTGATCGAGGATATGGAAAACACGATGGAGAAAGCAAGTGGAGTCGGTTTAGCTGCCCCTCAAATCGGCTTATCGATTCGTTTGTTTATTATCGATAGTACCTTGATGATGGATGAAGGCGAAGAGGACAAAGGAATCCGTGAGGTGTTTATCAATGCAGAGATGATTGAGGAAACTGGAACAGAGTGGGCTTTTGAAGAAGGTTGTCTGAGTATACCTGATATTCGAGAAGACGTTTATCGTAAAGATACCATCACCATCAAGTATTTGGATAAAGATTTTAAAGAACATACCAAGACTTTCGACGGAATGACAGCGCGTGTCATTCAGCATGAATATGATCATATAGAAGGAATTCTTTTCATCGATCACTTGAAACCACTAAAAAAGAAGTTACTAAATAAAAGACTTCGAAGAATTAGTGAAGGGAAAATTGATGTGAAGTATCGAATGAGATTTCCAAATTAATCCATTTTTCTGGATCTACTTTTTCGATTGCGGGTTTTTAGCTTATCCTCTGTCCATTCCTTATATTCCGCGCGACTTTCTACAATATCGAGAGCAGCAAATAATGCTTGACGCATAGATTGCGGAGAAGCCAAATTTTTGCCTGCTATATCAAAGGCTGTTCCGTGATCGGGAGAGGTTCGAATGATATCTAAACCAGCAGTAAAATTTACGCCATCGTCAAACGTCAAGGCTTTGAATGGAGCTAGGCCTTGATCATGATAAATAGCTAACACGGCATCGAATTTTTTGAAATTGCCCGAGCCGAACAAGCCATCAGCAGGGTAAGGACCAAAGGCTAAAATTCCGTTGCGGTAGCATTGGTTAATGGCAGGAACTAAAATCTCGAGCTCTTCAGAACCAATTAATCCTTTATCCCCCGCATGTGGATTCAATGATAGTACTGCAATTCGAGGTTTGTTAAGGAAAAAGTCTTGAACAAGGCTTCTATTGAGCATTTCTATTTTCTGCTGGACAATTTCTTTATTAAGTTTTGAACTGATCTCGCTTACTGGAATATGATTGGTAACTAAGCCCATGCGGATGTTATCTGCGAATAATATCATAAGGCTGTCTTTTGCCCCTGTTTCTCGAGCGAGATATTCTGTATGCCCGGTGAAACTACCTTCCGCAGCTTTGGCCACATTATGTTTGTTGATTGGCGCAGTGATAAGCGCATCGATCTTTCCTTCTTTCCAATCGCTAATGGCTTGATTAATAGCATCTAATGCATACTTGCCAGCAATTTCAGTTTCTTTACCAACTTCAATCTCAGGCTGATCAACTATCGTACTCACGACATTCGTTTGTTTATCCATGAGCTTGGACCAATCGGTCAAACTACTGTAGCGGAATCGTTTATCATTTAATAATTTCTTATAAAAGGATAATACACGAGTAGATCCATAAACGACAGGGGTGCAAAACTGATAGATTCGATCGTCTGAGAGTAATTTGATTATAACTTCGGGACCAATTCCATTAATGTCTCCGATGGTAATACCAATTACAGGTTTTTTATCTTGCATTAGGCTTGACTTCTATTTTTAAGAAAATTATACAACAAACGAACACCTACGCCCGTACCGTTCTTACCTCGATATGAATCAGGTTTTTGTAAAAAGGCCATCCCAGCTATGTCAAAATGCATCCAAGGATAATCAACAAAATGTTGTAAAAACATCCCCGCTGTAGTTTGTCCTGCAACTGGACCACCCAAGTTGTTGATGTCGGCAATTTCGGACTTCAGCATACTTTCATACTCTTCCCACATCGGAAACTCCAATAAGCGTTCATGTACTGCTTGTCCACTCGCTTTTAAAGCATCTTTGGTAGTTTCTGGAGCATTACCCATACAGGCAATTCCTTGTGGTCCTAAAGCTCGTGCAGCGGCTCCAGTTAGGGTGGCAAAATCCATAACTAATTCAGGCTTTAAACGTTTGGCATAATGCAATGCATCAGCCAATACCAATCTCCCTTCAGCATCGGTATTTAATACTTCCACCGTTTTTCCACTATACATGGTAAGCACATCTCCTGGGGCTATGGCATCCAGCCCAGGTCGGTTATCAGTTGCTGGAATAAGTCCAACGAGATGAATCGGGAGCTTCTGAGCAGCTACTGCACAAAATGCACCAACTACTGCAGCTGAGCCACCCATGTCGCTCTTCATCATGTCCATACTATTGGGTGTCGGTTTTAAACTTAATCCACCCGTATCATACATAACACCTTTACCTACTAAAACAATTGCTTGTTTATTAACAGCATGGGATGGTTTGTACTCGAGAATATTGAAAGTAGGCTCTTGAATACTACCGCGATTCACGCCGAGTATACCACCCATTTTCTCTTTGGTTATTTTTTCTTTGTCCCATACCTTCAGCGAAAACCCAAAGGTTTTGGCCAATGATTTAATCTCCTTCGAATATTGCGTCGCATTTAAAAAACAATGAGGCTCATTCACCAGCGTTCGTGCTATACAAGTAGCAGCTACAACAGACCCCAATTCTTTCAGTTTCGATTCATCTATTCCATCTGCATGGATGTGTATGGTCTGCTCTTCTTTTTTACTCTTGTATTTGTTGAAGGTATAGGTAGATAAGGCAAGACCTTCAAGAAAAGCGAGTTTTTGTTCTTCCGAAGCCTTACCTTCAAGGTTCCAATTCCAAATGTTTTCGTTTTTTGCATATTGAAAAAACTGATGCCCCGCTCGTCTACATTTTTCTAACGATTCTTCCGCCTTAATGGTCGCAATTATCCCTTTATCACCTGAAAAACTTAGAAAGTTTTTGTCTTTCCCTTCCTCAATGAATTTTGCTGCGTATGCCGGCATTCCATCCACAAGAGAAAGTTTATCTGAGAGATAAAGAAGATGAGGACTCTGACTGCTTCTTTTATTACTTAGTTTAATTTGTTCCATACATCTACTTGAATAGTTTACAAAAATAGCAATATTTGTTACCTAAATTAGTATCCGTGGCAAAACATCAAGATATCCGGTTGAATAAGTCTTTAGGGCAACATTTCCTGAATGATCGCTCGGTGTTGTCGCGAATTTATGAAGCTATACTTGCTTGTGCAGGCAATCTTCCTTTATTGGAGGTTGGACCTGGTGCAGGAGCATTAAGTGCCTTACTCCAAGATCGAACGGATTATAAACTGGTGGAGTTCGATAAGCGTTGGGTTGAGCACCTCGAGAAAGAATACCCATTGTTAAAGGGAAAGGTGATAGCAGCAGATTTTCTTCAACTGGATTTACAAGATGTTTTTGCTAAGAATTATGCGGTGGTGGGTAATTTCCCCTACAACATTTCCTCACAGATTGTTTTTCATATCCTGGATCATAAAGATAAGATTCCTTTGATGCTCGGGATGTTTCAAAAAGAAGTAGCAGCTCGAATTTGTGCCAAAGAAGGATCTAAGACCTATGGGGTGATAAGCGTCTTGACTCAGTTGTACTATGAGACTGAGTATCTTTTTGATGTTCCCCGTGAAGCATTTAATCCACCACCCAAAGTGCTGAGTGGTGTGATGGTAATGAAAAGACGTGCGCAAGATTTTGATATCGACCAGCAGCTCTTCAAGCAAGTGGTTAAATTGGCTTTTAACCAGCGAAGAAAGACCCTTAGAAATAGCCTCAAACAACTGCTTCGTGACAAAGAAGTTAAAGGTCTCGATTTGTTCAATTTAAGACCCGAGCAATTATCACTTGATGACTTTCTTAATTTAGTTAAACTAATAGCAACTCAGAAATAATGCAAGCGCTGATTACCGACCAAGTTCATCAACTATTAATAGACAAGCTTCAAGCGGCAGGGGTGAAAACAATCTACTTGCCAAATATTAACCAAAAGGAAGTAGAAGCGGTGATTGCTGATTTTGATATTTTAGTCATTAACAGTAAGATTAATGTAGATGCTGATTTTTTGGCTAAAAGTAAAAACTTGAAAGTTATCGGCAGGTTGGGAAGCGGCTTGGAGATTATTGATTTGGATGAAGCGCACCGAAAAGGAGTGCGGGTATTCAATTCGCCTGAAGGGAATAGAGATGCGGTGGCTGAGCATGCTATTGGTATGCTACTCGCCTTATTTAATAAGCTTCAAGACGCGCACCGAGATGTTATTCATTTTGATTGGCATCGTGAGGACAATCGAGGAGAAGAGCTGGGCGGAAAAACTGTAGGTTTAATTGGTTTTGGAAACACCGGGCAGGCCCTAGCTAAGAAGTTAAGTGGTTTTGATGTTGATGTATTGTATTACGATAAATATAAAACAACAAAAAGTCCTTATGCACAATATGCGGATTTAGAACAAATTTATTCCGAAGTGGATGTTTTATCTATTCATCTCCCTCTAACAGATGATACGCGAAATTTCCTTAATCGTGATTTTATCAATCGCATGCATAAACCATTCTACCTTATTAATACTTCGCGCGGAAAAGTACTCAATCAAGAATACCTCCTCGAAGGGCTTCTTGAGGGAAAAGTCTTGGGAGCCTGTATCGATGTCTTCGAAAATGAGCAAATTTCTTCATATTCGGTCAAAGAAAAAGAACAAATTGCTGCTTTACAAGCTACCCGAAAAGTACTTTTCTCTACACATGTGGCGGGTTGGACACATCAGTCCAAGCTGAAGTTAGCGGATATTTTGGCCCAAAAAATATTAACCGCATTCGACGAATAAATGCGAAGTCATATCCTTGTTATAAAATCTTTAACTTTTGACACTCAAATGAGTTTTGTTTCTTAATATTTTAATTAACTTTGGCAAGTTGTTAAAAAAATGTTAAACAATTAGATATGCAGAAAAATTACTTTTTAGCGCTCGTGTTTTCCATACTTTCTCTTGGTCTTTTTGCTCAAAGTGGTGAGATTAGTGGAAAGATTACTGATGAAAACGGTGAAGGTATTCCCTTCGCATCGGTAGCAATTGTGGAGAACGGAAAACCAACTGGTGTTGGAGCTACTACAGATTTTGATGGTTTTTACTCGATTAAACCATTGAGTCCGGGTAAGTACGATGTACAATTTTCAAACATTGGATACACGACTATTCGTGAATTGGGTGTGGTTGTTAAAAATGACCAAACCACATACATGGACAAACGATTATCTCCTTCTGAGCAAATCATTGAAGAGGTAGTTGTAGTGCAGTATAAGGTTCCGTTGATTGATGCAGGTGAAACGTCCTCCAAAAATACCGTTACTGCAGAGGATATTGCCGATTTACCTACACGTAATATTCAAAATATTGCCTCAACAACTGCTGGTGTGCAGCAGTCAGATAAAGGAGGAGGGATTAACATTCGTGGTGGTCGTGGAGATGCAATCGTTTATTATGTAGATGGTATACGTGTAAATGGTACGGTTAACCTTCCGGTTTCAGCTGTTGAACAAATTGATATTATCACGGGTGGTGTTTCTGCGAAGTTTGGAAACTCTACTTCGGGAGTAATCAATATCTCAACTAAAGGTGGTGCGCGTAAATTAGCTGGTGGTGTTGAAGTGCAGTCTTCCTTGGATAGATGGCGTTTTGATTTAGTTAACGTAAACCTGGCTGGTCCTCTTGTAAAGAATGATGAAGGTCAAACGGTTATTGGATATGCAATTAATGGAGAGTTTCAACGACAAAAAGATCCGAGACCATCTGCTGTTGACATGTATAAAGTAAAAGATGAAATCTTCGAAAGTATTCAAGAGCGACCACTTGTGTTAACAGAGGAAGGTATTTTAACCACACGAGCAGAGCTTTTGACTTTTGACTCTCTAGAGGTTAACAATATCAAGCGAAATACCGTGGATAATCAAGCAAGATTAAATGCTAAATTCGATTTTCGTTTGGGTGATGGCAAATTTTTGACCATAGGTGGTAATATGGATTACAAACAGTTTCACCAGTGGATTGAAGGGTATTCATTGCTGAATTTTGAAAACAATCCTTTATATAAGGAGCAAAACTATAAGACATTTATTCGTTTCTCTCAAAACTTTAGTAAGAATTTAGAAGAAGGTCAAAAACAAGGCCCGATTCAAAATGGTTTCTACGAAGTACAATTTGATTTTGAGAAATATAAGAGGGAGTATGAAGATGATAGCCATGGTAAAGACTATTGGAATTATGGTTATATCGGTGCTTTTGATGTAGTACGTACACCGGTTTTCTCTCCAAGTGAAAATAGTGAGTTCTGGGAGCTTTCAAATTTTACAGACTCAGAGGTTTATTTTACGCCTAGTGATGTAAACGCACAAGGTTCGGCTTACACGGAAACCTTCTTTGATTTGACAGGTACGCCGAACGAAGAAGGTCAAAACTTCATTGCTGGAGGTATTCAGGACTTACAAGCCTCATTAGCATTGGTTAATGGTGAGCGTGCAGAGATTCCTTACAATATTTGGTTCAATACAGGAAGACAATATAATGGTGTAGGTGTAGATAACGATGATGAGAAATATCGTTTCCAAATTAACTCCGGATTTGACGTATTAAAACCAGGAGCAGAAAGTAGAAATAAACACTCTATCACATTTGGTATTGAAGCAGAGCAGTTTGTTCAGAGAAGACATGCTATTTCTCCTTTATCGTTATGGGATGCTGCGAACGCGAATGTAAATAATCATTTGGAGTTTGATAGAGATAACCCTTTCTTCTACAATAATGGGGTTTTAACTCCGGTTAATGGTGCACCAATTTTCTTTAGCGATTCCATTTATTATGGATACACACCGGTTTCTTTCAATGAAGACGGTGAGCGAATCCAATCGTATTTCGATGAAAATTTTAGAGAGGCCAATGGAATTGCTCCGGATTCATTTATTAATGTTTCGGCTTTTCCTTTAGAAGCGTTTGATATATCCTATTTTTCACCTGATGAGTTGATAGGGATTGAATACAATGGTTTAACCCCTGTTCAAAGAGACTATAGAGGTTATGATGTATACGGTAATCGTACCTCTGGTGCAGTTAGTTTTGCAGATTTCTGGGAAAAAAGAGATGAGAATGGTGTAAATACTAGACCGATAGCCCCTTTTATGCCTTTGTATGCTGCTGGATACATTGAAGATAAATTTCAGTTAAAAGATTTAACCTTCCGTTTAGGCTTCCGTGTTGACCGATACGATGCGAATCAACAAGTTTTACAAGATCCTTATTCGGTTTTCGGATCCTTAACTGCGGACGAGTTCGGTGGTGATAGACCAGATAATATTGGTGGTGATTATGCGGTTTACACCAGCGATGGAACAACAGGTGGAAGTGTAGTCGGATATCGTGATGGAGATACTTTCTATGACAAGGAAGGTGTTCAGGTAAGAAATTACAACTCGCTTGGTTCAAGTCAGGCTGTTCCTGTTAAGTCGGATGAACAAGGAGACAATACAAGAGATGAAAACTACCGTTTGGATTTGGCGTTTGAAGATTACAAAACACAGTATGTATTCATGCCACGTTTGCAATTTTCATTCAATATTACAGATAACGCCCTTTTCTTTGCTCACTACGATGTTTTATCTCAGACACCACAATCGCGAATTAGTGGTGGATTCAGAGTGAATCGTTCGATTGGTAGTCCATTAGATTATTATTTCTTTGACCAAAACGGTGCATCTGCGATTAATAATCCGAATCTTAGACCTGAAACTACGGTTGACTTTCAGTTAGGATTTAAACAAAAAGTGACTGCGTCTTCTGCGATTACTTTCTCTGCGTACTACAAAGAGTTTAGAGATCAAATTCAGGTTAGACGCTATGATGGTGTAAATGGAGCGCAAGGTAATTTGTATTACTCTTTTGATAATATCGATTTTGGAAATACCAAAGGTTTTGAGTTTGGATATGATTTGCGAAGAACAAAAAATATTCGAATCACAGCCAATTATACCTTACAATTTGCTGAGGGAACGGGTAGTGATGATGCGACGCAGATTCAAGTGGTTCGTAATTCTGGAACGAATTTCCGTTCAGTTAATCCTCTAGATTTCGATTCTAGACATTCGATGAACGTGAGTTTTGATTATCGTTTCGGTGAGGGTAAAGACTATGATGGTCCAGTAACCAAAAAAGGAAAACAGATTTTATCCAATTTTGGAGTCAATTTATTAGCTCAAGCTCGTTCAGGTACACCTTACACTCGACAAGAAAACGTGACGCCAGATGCAGCTAATGGAGGTAGAGCTACCACATTAGGATACATTAATGGTTCGAGAATTGGCTGGAACTATCGAATGGACTTGAAAGTTAGTAAGTCCTTCTCTGTTGAATTAGCTAAAAAGAACGAAGACAAAGATGGAAAGCGTTTATACTTTGATGTATACTTATGGATAGATAACGTAATTGGAACAGCTAATGTGGTTGATGTATACCGATACACTGGTTCTCCTGATAATGATGGTTTCTTGGAAAGTGCCTTAG
The DNA here is from genome assembly GCA_017853115.1 of Verrucomicrobiota bacterium. Classification (GTDB taxonomy): domain Bacteria; phylum Bacteroidota; class Bacteroidia; order Chitinophagales; family UBA8649; genus JAFMKE01. The sequence continues at coordinate 14,574 of JAFMKE010000005.1, read as the reverse complement.
GTCAGTTAACAAGTGAATCAGCAGTATCCCCTCAATCATACAGAGATTTGTATAATGCAAAAGTGAATTCGCCAAATAAATATACTGCGCCAAGACGTGTGTACTTAGGTGCTTCGATAAACTTTTAAGAATTAAAGAGGAATTATTATGAAAAGAATATGGATAATAGGTTTAGCGCTCAGTATGGTAAACATAGTTTGTGCTGAAAGATTTTTGGTTGGAAATACCTCGAATGAATCAGGAATTGGTGGAGGTAAAACAGGTGTTTTTGATTGTTCACCTTCTACAAGCCAAATTGATTTGGACATCAATAATGTGCGCGCAAGAATTCTTGGTGGTGGTGATTTTTGGTGGGATGGTGTTGAAACTGCCAAATATGAGATTCCAAAGATAGACCCTGCTTCAGGAGCCACCCCGATAAATATATTGTTTGCAGGAGCTTTATGGTTTACTGGGTTGGATAATGGAGGTAATTTACAGTGTGCTGCTCAAACATATAGAAATCAAGGGCATGATTTCTTTACTGGTCCGCTTTATGGAAATTTTGGTGAGGCATCGTTTGACAAGTGCCAGACTTTTGATGAACACTTTAAAGTATACGGTCCTGATATTGCTCGATTTCGTTCCTTGTTTACTGACCCTGGTGTTACGGTAACTCGTGCGGATATATTAGCTACAAAAGATGCTGGAGATCCAAATAGTGATCCTTTACAAATTCTAAGATGGCCAGGTAAGGGGAATCCTTACTATTTGGAAAATGAGACGGACAAGTATTACAATGAGGGTACTTTGGCTCCGTTCTTTGATGTTGACGGAAATGATATTTATGATCCAACGAAAGGTGATTTCCCAGTTATTGGTGTATCTGACGATAATGGTATTTTAACTCAGAATTTTGCAGATCAAATGATTTTCTGGGTGATTAACGACAATGGGAATATTCATGGTCGTACAGGTGGTACTCCAATGGGTGTGCAAGTTAATTGTCTTGCTTTTGCATATCAGACAGCTGATGCATTGAATGACATGACATTTTACACTTTCGAGATAGTTAAAAAATCACCTAACCCTCTCTTTGAAACTTATATGGGGGTATTTGTAGATCCTGATTTAGGTGATTACGATGATGATATGGTAGGGTGTGATACGATTAGAGAAATGGGTTTCTTATATAATGGAGATCCTGTGGATGACCAATATGGACCTAATCCACCTATTTTAGGTATTGATTATTTTGAAGGTCCACTAGATGATAATGGAAACCAATTAGGTTTATCTTCTTTCGCTTTCTTTATTAATTCAGCAGGAAACAATGTTCAGCAAGACCCTGATGATGCGGCTGAGTTTAGAAACTTCCAAACGGGACGATGGAAGGATGGTTCTCCTTTTACATTTGGTGGTAGTGGTCTAGGTGGTACTATACTAACGAATTACTGTTTATCTGGTAATCCAAACGACCCGACGCAGTGGTCTGTTCCTTGGACACCAGCATTGACAGCTCAGGATTATCGATTTGTTCAAAATTCAGGTCCTTTTACACTTCAGCCGGGTGATCCTCAACGTATTACCATTGGAGCGGTTACTGTGTTTCCAGATAACTATGACGGAACGCCTGATATTGAAGCTGAATTAGGTATAGCGGATGATTTAGCCCAAAATCTTTTCGACAACAATTTTGATATTATTGATGGACCAGATGCGCCAACTTTGGCAATACGTGAGCTAAGTAAGGAGTTGATTATTAATTTGGTGAATGGACCTAGCTCTAACAATTTTGGAGAGCTTTATCAAGAGGCACATGCCTTACCAGATAATGGTGTGGCAAGTAATGACTCCTTGTACCGATTCCAAGGTTATTTAGTGTATCAGTTGAAAAATGATCGAGTTACCGCGCAAGATTTGAACGATGAAGGACAAGCGCGATTAATCTTCCAAGCGGATTTGGAAGATGGTATATCGAGCGTATATAATTACACAAATAATAACGCAGGCACTTACAACGCGGAGTTGCGTGTTACCGGTGGAAATGAGGGTATTACTCGTACCATTGTAGTTAGTGAAGATGCCTTTGCAACAGGAGAGCGTGCCTTAGTAAATAACAAACGTTATTTCTTTGCTGCGGTATCGTATGCTGTGGCTGATTACAATCCTTTCCCAGCAATTCCAACTTTGCCAGACTTAGAAATATTTAAGCAGGGGCGTGGAAACTTCAAAATATATTCTGCCATACCGCATGTAATCGATTCAAGAAATGGCGGTACTATTCTTCAGGCTGAAGCAAACGATCCACTTAGTGTTTTCAGATTAGAGGGACAAGGAAATGGAGGACTTGCCATTCGCTTGACAGAAGCATCTGAGCAAGCGGTACTTGAACCACCATTCTATTATGAAGATGTCCTAGAATACGATCTAGGCTTCGATCCAATTCGAGCTAAAGTGGTAGATCCATTGAATTTGCAAAATGTGAATTTTGAGTTGTTTTTTGAATCATTTGAGCTTACTGTTGATACGGTTATTGGTACTGATACCACATTTTCTTATGTGCCTTCTTTATCATTTGCTGATAGCAGCTTCTGGAAGATATATGTGTACAATGACCAAGGCTCTCGTATTGATACGATTTTTGCAGAACGTCCATTTGATAGACAATACGAACAAATCATTGAGGAGTATGGTATTTCGGTGAATGTAAACCTACCATCTCCTAAAGGAACTAATCTAGACAATGGTAACGATGTATACGGAGTGATAAGCAGTTCCATAACTTTTGAGGATCCAACAGTTCAATGGTTATCTTTCATTAAAGATCAAGGATTTGCTGAGCCGCAAAACTGGATTAGAGCGGGTTCTTCTCAAGGAGGTTTATATCCTGATATTTTTGATTCGCATGGATACGATAACTTAAATCAAAATACAACTTTCTATGACCCTTCGACACTGACAACGCCTTCGTTGTTTGGGGCGACTATTTTGGATGGAGGAATTGCTCCTTATTGTTTAGCCAATAACTATGCAAACCCAAGTGTAGGCTTGCCTGCTGTTGTAGATGAAGATAGACCTGAATACTTATGGGGCCCTGGCTTCAGATGGGATGTTTGGGATGTTACTGGTATCAATAACGTCGTAAGGAATCAACCAAATAATTTAGATGAGTTAAGAACAGTATCTATTGTTCTTACGCCAAATTCAAATGAGTGGTCAGATTGTATAGTATTTGAAACTGGTGAGCGTATCGCTTTCACTGCTCAAGGCACACCGAAAGGTGCATTGCGTCAAGATGACGCAACAGGACCGCGGATAGGTAAATTCCCAGGTTATGCAATTAATGTGGAAACAGGTGAAAGGCTGAACATCGCTTTCGGTGAATCATCAGAATTGTCTGCATACAGAGGTAGAGATTATACTTGGAATCCAACAAGCGATATCACAGATGCAAATACACCTATTCCTGGTTTGGATAATTCATATAAGAATCCAATTTGGGGGGGCATGCATTATGTATATGTTTTCAATACGCGTTATGACAATGGTGCTGCCGCTTTTAGTGCATTAACCAATAACACAATTAATCCTGCTCCAGGTGCTGTTATACCAGCTGCTATTGCTGAGGTATATGAGGATATTATTTACACCTTTATACCGGTAGTTGACGAGGAATATGAATTCGTTAATCCTGCAGATATTCCTACAAGAACTCGCATTGATATTAATATCGAGCGTCCGTTCGAGTCACTCATAACTTCTGAAACGCAAACGCCTGACGGCAATCTTGGCTTACCGCGTTACCGATTCAGTACTGAAGGTTTAGAGCCGTTAGAGAACCAAACGGAATTAGCTGAGTCAGCATTGGATAATATTCGAGTTGTACCGAATCCGTATTATGCTTTCTCTACTTATGAACAAAACCAAGTATCGAATGAAGTAAAGATTATCGGTCTTCCTGATCGTTGTCAGGTGAGTATTTTTACTTTAGACGGTAAACTGGTTCGTCAGTTTGATAGAGCTGTTGGTACAGCTGCAAATACTGAATCTAGTCGTCAAGAGCTAAGCTCTGGTCAACCAACGGGTTCAGGAATTAACTTAGATAATTCAATTTCTTGGGATTTGAATAATTCACAACGAATTCCAATTGGAAGTGGATCGTATATTATTCATATCGATGCATTTGATTTAGGTGAAACTGTAGTGAAAGCTGCAATATTTATGAGACCTACAGATGTAAGTAACTTCTAAATTGATTTAAACTTTTTAAAATACTCATATGAAAAGAATTTTAATAGTCGTAATAGCTTTACTTTCCACTAATGTATTCGCAGGTAACCCTGACCGTATTGGTGAGAATGGAGCATATCAATTGTTAATCAATGGATGGCCGCGTTCAACGGGTTTCTGGGATATGTATACTGCGCGTATAACTGGAGTTGAATCTATGCGTTTAAATCCAGCCGGTTTAGCTCACGTGAAGAAAATGGATGTGGTCTTAGCGCAAACGCTATGGTTTCAAGGATCCCAAACCCAAGTAACTCAGGCAGGGTTTGCTGGTAAGTTAGGTGAAGATAACGTTGTTGGAGTTGAATTGATGTCTCTAAGTCCTGGTGATTTTTTCAGAACAACAGAGGCTAATCCTGATCCAGGAAATGGACTTGGAACCTTCAAGCCGCGTTACTTAAACTTAGGAGTAACCTTTGCGCGTACTTTCTCTAACAGAATTTATGGTGGAGCAACAATCCGTTTAATTTCTGAAAGTGTAGAAAATATTCGTGCAATGGGATTTGCTTTGGATGCAGGTCTTCAGTATATATTAGGTAAGAAAGAAAACTTGCGTTTTGGTGTGAGTATTCGTAACCTAGGAACGCCAATGAAATATAGTGGTGATGGATTTACATTTAGAGGTGTTCGTGGTGATAATGAATTCTTAGGTACACAATCTGCTGTGGCTCAAAAATTTGAGTTACCTGCTCAGTTAACGATTGGTGCGTCTTACGATTTCTGGTTAGGTCCAGAGTATCAATGTGCGGGTGCATACAATTTGCATCGAATAACACTTACTGGACAGTTTACATCAAATACTTTTGGTAAGGATAATTTTGGTGGTGGTTTTGAATATGGATTCAAAGAGATGTTTATGGTAAGAGCGGGTTATCGCTATGAGCCCGGACTCTTAGTTCCTGAGCAAAGAACTAGTGCTTATACCGGAATTTCAGCTGGTATGTCTGTAGAAGTTCCATTTAAAGAGAACGGTCCAACTATGGGTATCGATTATTCATACAGAACTTCAGATCCTTTCGGTGGAACACACAGTATAGGGCTTCGATTCGGTTTGGGTGATGGAGAAGATCCTTGTGGTGATGAGGATGAAGGAAAAGATGCCATGGACTCTGAAAATAAGAAAAAGGGCAAGAAAATTAAGTTATCGAAAAGTGAAGTTGAATTGATAGAAACTATTGCAGCTTCTATTAGTTTTGAAACGGGTAGTTCTGACTTAACGGAAGAATCAAAAGCTACTTTGGATCAATTAGCAGATTTTATGAAAGATAAAGAAAAGGCTTTTCTCAGCATCTCGGCATACACAGATAATGTTGGCAACGAAGATGACAACCTACAACTTTCAAGAGAACGTGCATTCACTGTGAAAACTTACTTGAAGGATAAAGGAATTGATTCAGACAGAATGAAAGCGAAAGGATTCGGCGAAGCTGATCCTATCGCAGATAATGATACAGAAGAAGGCAAAGCTCAAAATAGAAGAGTAGAGCTTTCTGTTGAATAAAAAATATTAACTTTGCATTACAAGAGCGTTTCTGCCAACAGGTAGAAACGTTTTTGTTTTTTAAATATCGACAAATATGAGTTTTATATACTTAACGAAAGAGGGCTTTGAGAAGTTAAAGGCTGAATTACATGAATTAAAGACCAAGGGACGGGCAGAAGCTGCGCAAGCTATCGCCGAAGCGAGAGAAAAGGGCGATTTATCCGAAAATGCGGAATATGATGCAGCCAAAGAGGCTCAAGGCTTATTGGAAAAGAAGATTGCTGAGTTGGATGATGCGTTTTCAAGGGCACGCGTGTTGGATGAATCACAATTGGATACCTCAAAGGTGGTTTTGATGAGTAAAGTCGAAGTTCGTAATCTTAAGGTGAATAAAGTTTTTACCTACCAGATTGTATCTGCACCTGAAGCGGATTTGTCGCAAAATAAAATCTCAGTAGATTCTCCGATTGGTAAAGGTCTATTGGGTAAGAAAGTTGGTGAAACAGCCCAAATTCAGGTTCCGGCAGGTGTGGTGGAGTTTGAAATCATTTCCATTACTTTTTAGGATGTCTAGTATTTTTTCCAAAATAGTAAAGGGGGAGATACCGTCATATAAGATCGCGGAAACGAAAGACTTTTATGCATTTTTGGATATTAATCCCTTAGCAAAAGGGCATACCTTGGTGATTCCGAAAAAGGAAGTAGATTATCTATTTGATTTGAAAGATGATGAGTATGCAGGTTTGCAATTGTTTGCTAAAAAGGTGGCACTAGCTATCAAGGAAGTTATCCCATGCACTCGAATAGGAGTGGCGGTTATTGGATTGGAAGTTCCGCACGCCCATATTCATTTAGTACCGATTAATGGAATGGGTGATTTAAATTTTGCCAATCCCAAGTTGATTATAGATGCAGCGGAGATGAAGTTAATTAGTGAAAATATTGCTAAGGCATTTCAAAATTACCTTTAGGATTTGATTCGGTCAGGGTTGTCTTGAATGAAGCCCTTCCATCCCTTGTTGTTTGTTTTTCCTTGTATTCTTCCTGAGGTTTGAAAGTGATGACACACAGCTACCGCTAAGCCGTCAGTTGCATCTAGATTTTTTGGCATTTCTTTGAATTTGCAGATACTCTGAAGCATTGCAGCCACTTGTTCTTTGCTTGCATTACCATTTCCTGTTATGGCTTGTTTAATTTTACGCGGGGAGTACTCTTCTATGGGAATATCTCGTGTGAGTACTGCCGCCATGCTAACGCCCTGAGCTCTGCCCAACTTCAACATGGATTGGACATTTTTACCAAAGAAAGGTGCTTCAATGGCACACAAATCTGGTTTATATTCATCTACTAAATAGCGAACTCGTTCAAAAATATATTTTAATTTGAGTTGGTGATTGCTGTATTTACTCAGGTTAACACTACCCAAGGCAATGAGTTGAATTTGCTTTTTTTCTATTCGGATGACACCATAGCCAAAAATACTCGTGCCGGGGTCAATTCCTAAAATGATGGTTTCTTTGCCTGTCATATTTGATTAGAAAAAATTATCTTTAACGAAGAACACCCTGACCTTGAAAAAAACAGTTGCATACAAAGTGCTCTCACACGTCTTAAAGGTAATACTCTTTGTGCTATTGTGTGGATTAATCTATTGGCAAATTGACTCAAAATCGAGTGAATACAACCTTATTGAAGCGTTTCAATCCAGTTTCAGCTGGCGACAGTTTCCATTTTTGTTGGCAGCTATTCTTTTAATGCCGGTTAATATATTTCTTGAAAGTACCAAATGGAAGATGTTTGTTAACCAGTTTCAAGAGGATTTTGATATTGTAGATGCCTTAAAAAGTATGCTTTGTGGTAGCTTTTTTGGATTTGTTTCCCCCAACAGAGTTGGTGAATTTTTAGGTCGGTTAAAACGAATGCCTGCTGAATCACGTTCAAGGTCCCTCACCGCTGGATACTGGGGCGGGATTGCTCAATTTATCGTTACGTTTAGCATTGGGATTTATATGGGGGGTCGAACTATTATGATAGTTGCTGAACGTCCCACACTCGACAAGTATACCATTCCTTTTGCTTTGCTTGTTATTTGCACTGCTAGCTTGGTTTATTTCAATCTTAAATGGGTATTAACTAAGGTTTCTAATATTTCATTTTTACGCAAGCTTACTGAAAAATACCCCATAGAATATACAGTGCCAAGAAGTAAATTACTCTTGATTCTTTTAGTTACGCTATTTAGGTATCTGGTTTATGTTTCTCAATATGTCTATCTCTTGTATTTTTTCGGTATCGACCTACCTTTTGAAGTGCTGTTTGCCTCAGTAAGTACAATGTTGGTGATTCATACCATGTTTCCCTCTGTACCTTTTGTCGATTTAGGGGTAAAAGGCAATGTCTTGGTTTTAATTCTTAGTCGCCACAGTAACAATGAATTAGGTGTAGTTTTAGCAGTTTTTGCCATTTGGGTTATCAATATAATCATTCCTGCCCTTGTGGGGTATTATTTTTTTATTATCGGTAAAAAAGAAGCTAGTCGGATGTTGTAATTCAGCATTTACTCAAAGTGGTGCGATAAAAATTATCCACAATTTCCATTTTTTATCAACTTATCGTGTTCACTTTTTTTTTCGTCAAATGATTAGTAAGCGCATGGAATAAGTTCTACATTTGAATGTATAAAACGATTCGTTTTATTTCTTTTTGGATTCAGATCCCTAAGCCTAAACTACTATTATGAAAGACAATCAAGATTTTAATAAACGTTTGAGTGAAGCCATTAAAAAAGGAAGGGAAAAGCGCGGGGAAGGCTTAGAAAATGCTAAAGTCTTACCGCAAGCTAGAGATCTTGAAGAAGCTGTTCTGGGAGCTATTATGCTAGAATCAGAAGCCTTTGACAAGGTAGTGGAAATCATCAAGCCGGAGAGTTTTTACGTCGATGCACATGTTCGAATTTATAGGGCGATGAAATCGCTTTATGAAGAAAATCAACCCATTGATATATTGACTGTAAATGAGCGATTGAAACTTACTGGTGATTTAGATATGGTTGGTGGTTCTTACTTTATAGCTTCCTTAACCAATAAAGTCTCGTCTTCTGCAAATATTGAGTTTCACGCTAGAATTATTGCTCAAAAGCATTTACAACGTGAGTTAATCAGTGTGAGCAGTGATGTGCTTAAAGATGCTTACGACGACACAGTAGACGTATTCGATTTGTTGGATAAGGCTGAAGGTGAGTTGTTTGAATTAAGTGAGAACAACATGAAGAAGAATACAGAGAAAATTAGTTCTGTATTGCTTGCTGAGCTTGAAGAGATTGATCAACGCCGTTTGCGTGCTGTTGAGGGAGATGTACTCACCGGTGTAGGGTCAGGATTTACTGAGCTTGACCGTTTAACAGCGGGTTGGCAGAAATCAGACTTAATTATTTTGGCTGCTCGTCCCGGCATGGGGAAAACAGCGTTTACTTTGGCTTTAGCCAGAAATGCATCGGTGGATTTGGAAAAACCTGTGGCTTTCTTTTCATTGGAAATGTCTTCCAATCAATTGGTAAGCCGTTTGATTTCAATGGAAACGGAAATTGACTCGGAGAAGTTGAGAAAAGGAACCTTGCTTGAGCGAGAATGGAAGCATTTAACTAAGAATATAGATAATCTTCAAAGCGCTCCACTTTATGTAGATGATACGCCGGCGATTGGTGTTTTTGAATTGCGTGCAAAGTGCAGAAGATTAAAGGCAAAACATGATGTCTCAATGATTGTAATTGATTACTTGCAGTTAATGACAGGGTCAAATGACGGAAAAGGTAGCGGGAATCGCGAACAGGAAATATCTTATATCTCTCGTTCACTGAAAGGTATCGCAAAGGAATTAAATGTACCTGTAATTGCCTTGTCACAGCTCAGCCGTGCAGTTGAAACGCGCGGAGGTTCTAAGCGACCTATGCTTTCCGATTTAAGGGAATCGGGAGCCATAGAGCAAGATGCGGATATGGTTATTTTCTTGTATCGTCCTGATTATTATAATATAACGGAAGATGAAGAAGGTCAAGATTGCAGGGGGATTGCAGAAGTTATTGTGGCTAAAAACAGACACGGTGCTTTAAAAACAGTAAAGATTCGTTTTGTTCCTCAGTTTGCGAAGTTCACTGACCTTAATAGTTCATTTATGGAATTGCCTCAAGATTTTGATTCAAATAATACCGTTACCAAACCCTCAAAAATGAATAACAAGGATGAAGGTAACCCCGATTTTGATGATTCAACACCATTCTAAGCGGTATCTATTTTTGGGCAAATCGCACGAAAATCACAGCGATAACGATAAAAATAAAGTTGGGGATCCAAATACCCCAAAATGCATCTAGTCCTGCATTAGTGGTATAGGTGGTCGTAAATTTTGCCGTGAGTTCATACAATCCAGCGAGGATGATGGCTGTAACAATGTGCAGGCCCAGACCACCGCGTACTTTTCTCGAGGCTAAAGAATAGCCGATAATGGTTAGTATAATTAAACTAAAAACGGAGGCAGTTCGTCGATGAAGTTCCAATGCATAAAAAGCTATATTACTTTGGCCAGTTTCTCTCAGCTCAATGATATGTTTCTTTAATTCTGGTGTTGTCATCTCTTCTTTGGAAGAAACTTTTAAAGAAATATTCTCCGGCCTAAAATCAATTGCTGTGTCCATTGCTAGACCGGATGTAAGTGATTCTTTGCCATTTTCAAAGGTTCGAATCGTATAGGTTTCAATATGCCACGTTTCTAAAGAATCATTCCAAATGGCTTTGTCGGAGTTTAATTTGTAGGTAATTTCATTGTTTTCAATACGCTCCAAACTCATTTTTAATCCGGTATGCGTTTCGGTGGTATACCGCGCAAAATACAAATAGGTGTTTTCATCTAACTTCCTGTGTACATTCATTAACCAAAAGTTCTTCCAGGTAGTTAGATATTCCCATTCAAAAGCTAGTCGACCTTTGTTGGCATTAGGCACCCAATAGTGATTAGTGTAGAAAAGAATACCCCCCAGAATGCCTGCACCTAAGAAGTAAGGAAGCATTAATCGATAAAAACTAACTCCTCCGCTTGTCATGGCTATAATTTCCGAACGGGATGCAAGTTGTGCTGTAAAAAATACTACGGCGACCAGCACGAAGAATGGTCCGAGCAAAGCGGCAATATGTGGAATAAAATTAAAATAGTATTGGCGCACAATCATATCCCAAGTTGCCTCACTGCGTATAAAATTATCTATCTTCTCAGATATATCAATTACCACGGCTATCAGCACCAAAAGCATTAGGATAAAAAAGAATGTACCCAGAAATTTTCGGACGATATAGAAATCTATTTTTTTCAATTCAGATCGTGCTTCTTAACAAAACTCTTAAAATTATAATCTAGTACTTACTTGCCGAACCATTTTTTCTTTCCAAGAGGAAAAAGTTCCCGCTATAATTTGTTTGCGTGCTTCACCTACCAACCACAGATAAAAGCTGAGGTTCTGAATTGAGGCGATTTGTCCTCCCAGTCTTTCTCCACTCACAAATAAATGGCGTAAGTAGGCTTTAGAGTGATATCGACTAGTTGAAGCCTCACTTTCTGCATCAATTGGACTAAAGTCACTTGCCCATTTTTTATTCTTGATATTAATGAAGCCCTGTTTGGTGAATAACATGCCATTCCTGGCGTTTCGTGTCGGCATTACGCAATCAAACATATCGATACCTATAGCAATATTCTCTAAAATATTAGCTGGTGTTCCTACACCCATAAGATACCTCGGCTTGTCACTTGGTAATATGGCACAAACCAATTCAGACATCGCATACATTTCTTCAGCAGGCTCTCCAACACTCAAGCCACCGATTGCATTTCCTGGCATTTCTTTCTTGGCAATATACTCCGCGCTTTCTTTGCGTAAATCGGGATAAGTGCTCCCTTGAACGATAGGGAAAAGGGTCTGCTGATAATCATAGATACCCTCAGTCTCATCAAAACGTCTGATACAACGATCTAACCAACGATGAGTCATGTTCATCGATGCCTTGGCATAATTCTTTTCACAAGGGTAGGGGGTGCATTCATCGAAGGCCATGATGATATCCGCACCAATAACTCGTTGGGTGTCCATTACATTTTCAGGAGTAAACAAATGTCGAGAGCCGTCAATATGCGATTGGAATTTTACGCCTTCCTCTTTGATTTTTCTTGTGCCTGAAAGGGAATAAACTTGATAACCACCACTATCGGTTAACATGGGTTTATCCCAGCCAATAAAACGATGCAAACCACCAGCTTTTTGAATGATATCTAATCCCGGACGTAAGTATAAATGATAGGTGTTTCCTAATATAATTTGTGCATGAATCTCTTCTTCAAGTTCTCTGAAATGAACGGCTTTTACGCTGCCAATGGTGCCGACCGGCATGAATATGGGTGTTTCGATAACTCCATGATCCGTGGTAATTGTCCCCGCTCTTGCATTGGAAAGTTTATCTTTGTGCTGTAAATCAAATTTCATGGCTGTCCCTTTGCTCATTTTTACACTTATTGTCTTCTTTGGGCTGCTAAGTTATTATTTAATATTCAGTTGTTTAAGCTTAGCTAAACAAAGCACCCTTGACGATGATGAAAAACAAGGAGTAAGTCTTATTATTTGTGCTAAAAATGAGGCTGAAAATTTATCCAGATTTATACCTATTTGGATAAAACAAACAGGTGTTGAGTTTGAGTTGATTGTGGTAAATGATGGCTCTGCTGACCAAACGGCTGAGGTCTTACTCGCTCTTCAAAAAAAATATCCTACTGTAAAGGTGATTCACTTGGCTCCAAAGCAGCTCAGCAATCTTAAAGGAAAACGAAGAGCGCTATTAGCAGGGATTGAAAAGAGTAGTTATGATTTTGTAGTGCTTAGTGATGCTGATTGTTATCCAATTAGTCAGCGACATCTAGCAAAGATGCTCTCAAGGTTTAAACCAGGGGTTGATATCGTATTAGGGTATTCACCCTATGAAAAGCGTAAGGGTTTATTAAATAAATTTATTCAGATTGAAACAACGCTAACTGCACTTCAATATCTCTCATTTGCATTTATCGGAATTCCGTACATGGGAGTTGGTCGAAACATCGCCTACCGAAAGGCGATTTTGAACGAACGAGTTTTTCAAAAAAGTAATCGAACGCTAAGTGGTGATGATGATTTGTTGCTAGCTGAAGTGGCCACCCGCTCCAATACGATGATTACACTTGATTTGGATAATTTGGTATACACTCTTCCTCCAAGCTCGTTTGGTGAATGGATGAAACAAAAGCAACGGCATTACAGTACAGCTAAATATTATAATTTGTTGAAAATCATTTTAGTAGGTGGATTCCCATTCTTGTCGATATTGTTTTATTTTGCTCTATTCTTGTTTTTAATCAACGACTTTGAGTGGACAACTGTTTTATCCATATATTTGGCTAAGTGGATCATCTTTGTTATGTTTAACTACCGAAATTTACAGATGCTTCAAAACCGAAGGATAATAGGAAATATTTTGTTTCTTGATTTTTTTTGGGTGGTATTTTTAATTTTCAATCATTTTAAAGCGCTAAAAGCAAATAATGGCTGGAGCTGATCAAAAGTTGATAGACAAATATCTTGTAGAACGTATCTTAAATAGAAACGATCAGTTAGCGTATGCTACTTTAATGAACAAGTACAAAAAGGCGGTGTACTTCACCGTTTTAAAAATGGTTAGTAATAAGGACGACGCAGAAGACTTAACCATGCAGGCTTTCACTAAGGCATTTCGCAGCTTGGATAAATACGATAACAGCTATGCCTTTTCTACTTGGTTGTTTAGAATTGCGAGTAATAATGCGATTGATCATTTAAGAAAACGGAAGCTTTCAACCACTTCTTTGGATGTAAATATCTTCGAAGATGATGGGGATCAGGGTGCCTCAGTGAGTACGACCTTGGTGGATGAGAAAGCCGACCCCGAGGAGGCAATGTTAAAAGGACAGCGAAGTGCAATTATGCGAGAGGTAATTAATTCGCTTGATGATAAGTACAAAGAGTTAATTAATTTATACTACTTTGAAGAGTTGAAGTACGAAGAAATAGCGGATCAGTTACAAATCCCATTGGGTACAGTTAAAGTTCGCTTAAGTCGAGCCAAAGACTTTCTGGCTAAATTGTTGGATGGTCACGATGACAAGTATTAAGCATGCTTGAAAAATATTTCCCTGAGTTAAGTCCCAAGCAATTGGACCAGTTCAACAAGCTGGGTGAAGCTGTTCGTGAGTGGAACGAAAAGATTAACGTTATTTCCCGAAAAGATATTGATGCATTTGAGGTAAAGCATGTACTCCATTCACTGGCTATAGCAAAGTTGAAGCGTTTTGGAAGAGATAAACGTGTTCTGGATTTGGGTACAGGTGGTGGTTTCCCGGGTCTTCCTTTGGCTATCTATTATCCAAAATGTAAATTTCATTTGGTGGATAGTATTGGAAAGAAAATTCGTGTAGTTAATGAATTGATTGAAGCTGTTGGCTTGGAAAATGTGCGAGCGGAACAAGCTCGAGTAGAAAGCTTGAATGGCAAATATCATTATATCGTGTCAAGAGCGGTGGCACCTACTAAAAAGCTATTGGACTGGACTAAGCATTTAAAAGAGAAAGATCAAACGGAGTACTTTTTTCTTAAAGGAGGCGACTTAAATGACGAGCTGAAGGCTGTTGGCTATCGGGCTAAAGTGCAGAATATCTCAAGCTATTACAAGGAAGATTTTTTCGATACGAAGAAAATAGTTTACATCAAAGGGTAGGTT